>CAYOVC010000155.1:0-6685 GCA_964407305.1 uncultured Bacteroidaceae bacterium
ATTTTCTGATTAACCTCAATTATCGTTCCAAAAAGCCTCTTTCAACTGGCTTTCTCTGTTGCTACTAGCTGAATATCCCTGCCTCATGCTCAAATCTTTTTACGAATTCGACCATGTAGCGGTGCCGTTCCAAAGCAAGCTCCCGGCCGGTAACTGTATTCATCAGCTCTTTCAATAAAAACAGCTTTTCATAGAAATGGTTGAGGGTCGGGGCAGGGGAGGAGGAGCCTTTCTCTTTCCCGGACATCTGTTTCTCCTGCAGTGGGATCGCCGGATCGTAGAGCGCCCGGTTCTTAAAGCCTCCGTAGTTAAATGCCCGGGCGATCCCGATGGCACCCATCGCATCGAGCCTGTCGGCATCCTGGACGATCTGAAATTCGATGGTGTTAATCGGCGCCCTTTCCATCCGCTTCCGGAAGGAGATATTGTTGATGATATCTCTGATATGCTCAGCCTTCCTGCTGTCCAGCCCCCTACTCACAAGAAAATCATGTGCCATATCCCCACCGTCGGTCTCTGCGCCGTCATGGAACTTTGTATCGGCAATGTCATGCAAAACAGCCGCCAGTTCAACCACCTCCGGGTCGCCTTTGCCTTCCCCTTCTCCTTCCCTCTGCTGAATATATTGCGACATCTTCAGCACCCGTTCGGTATGGAGCCAGTCATGACCACCGTCGAACGACGCAAGTTTCGTTTTTGCAAATGATATGGTTTGTTGAAGTAAATTCACCCCCCTATACAATCCCAGTAAATCCCATAAACGCCAGCGCCATCAGTCCTGCCACGATAAAGGCGATCGGCACGCCCTTCATCTGCTTCGGCACATTCAGCATATCCAGCTGCTCCCTGATCCCCGAGAAGGTGATCAGTGCCAGTCCGAATCCAATCGCGTTTCCGATGGCAAATACAACGCTCTCCAGCAGGTTAAAATCTTTCTGAACAGCCAGAACCGCTACGCCCAACACCGCGCAGTTGGTGGTGATCAACGGGAGGAAGATCCCGAGGGCCTGGTAGAGTGGGGGACTGATTTTTTTCAGCATGATCTCCACCATCTGTACCAGAGAGGCGATCACCAGGATAAAGGTGATGGTACGGAGGTAGGTGAGTTCAAAGGGTAAAAGCACATACTGGAAGATCAGGTAGGTAACGATCGTGGCGATAACCATCACGAATGTCACTGCCCCGGTCATGCCGAGCGCAGTGTCCACCTTGCTGGAGACGCCGATGAACGGACAGATCCCCAGGAACTGGTTCAGTACGATGTTGCTGACAAATACAGCGGCGATGATGATCAGTATATATTCCATAATCAAACTGTTTTTTCTTTCAGTTTATTGGCGAGAACGATCAGGTAGCCCAGTGCGATAAAGGCCCCAGGGGGAAGGATGAACAGGAGCATCCCGTTGCCCTCCAAAAATGAAAATCCGAAGATCGCTCCGCTGCCGAGGATCTCCCTTACTGCTCCAAGAGCGGTCAGTGCCAGCGCAAATCCTACTCCTATGCCCAGCCCGTCAACCACCGATGATATAATATTGTTTTTGGAAGCGAATGCCTCTGCGCGGCCCAGGACGACACAGTTCACCACGATCAGTGGTATGAACAGTCCGAGTGCATCGAAAAGCACCGGCACATAGGCCTTCATCACCATCTCCACCACCGTTACAAAGGTGGCGATGATCACGATAAAGGCGGGGATGCGCACTTTGTCCGGGATCTGACTTTTAATCACAGAGACCACCAGGTTTGACATCACAAGCACGAAGGTGGTTGCCAGACCCATACCCAGTCCGTTCACTGCCGATGTGGTAACACCGAGCGTCGGACAGAGCCCCAGGAACATGACGAACACGGCATTTTCTTTGAGCAGTCCCTTGCTGAAATTTTTCCACTGGTTCATATCCGGTTCTTTTATTCGTTACTACTGTTTTCTTTTGCGGCCCTGAACGCATCATATGCCCGTTGTACCGCGTCGCAATATGCCCTGGAGGAGATGGTTGTAGCAGCGATGGCATCCACATCGCCCCGGTCCTTTGTCACCATCAGCTTGAATTCTTCCGGATGCTTGCCTTTGAACTGTACATGGAAATCGGATTTCCCCTGTTCCATTTTGTCGCCCAGTCCGGGTGTTTCGCTGTGACTGATCACTGCCACGTCGATAATGGTGCCATCCGGTTCAAAGCCGACCATCAGCTCGAAACGTCCGCTGAAACCATTATTCGTAAAGGTCTCCACGGCTGTGGCAATCTGTTCCCCATTCCTTTTCACCGTGTAGAGCACCACGGAATCTCCATCCATTCCTATTTTTACATACTCTTCAGAAGGGGCATTATCGAACTCCGGAACAGCTGCTTTAATGGCATCGTTTTTCTGTTCCAGTTCTGCCAGCCTGATCGGCTCTTTTGTTACCTCGTATACCCCACCCAGCAGCGCTGCGGCTACAAGGGCAACGAGGGATAGCGTGCTGACCATACTTGCAAAGGTCGATTCTCTTTTAGCCATGCTGCACCTCCTTTCCAAAACGTTTCGGTTTCACATATTTGTTCAGCAGCGGAACGAATGCGTTCATGATGAGGATCGCAAACTGCACCCCTTCAGGGTACGAACCGAAAACCCTGATCACTACGGTGAGAATACCGATCAGCACACCATAAATAACCATTCCCTTGCGCGACATGGGGGAGGTGACGTAATCGGTGGCCATATAAATCCCTCCGAGCATGAGTCCGCCGGTAAGCAGGTGAAACAGCGGATCGGCATAGCTGCCGGGATCGATCAGCCAGAGGATGCCGGTAAAAACAGCAACCGACCCCAGTATGGTCACCGGGATGTGCCAGGTGATGATCTTTTTTACGAGCATATACACCAGTCCGAGCAGCAGTGCCAGGGCCGCGATCTCACCGGCTGATCCCATCATATTTCCCACAAACAGGTCCATATAACCAGGCATCTCCTGCATCAGTTCCGGAACGGTACGCTCAGTCACGCCCTCATTCAGGATCCCCAGGGGTGTCGCCCCCGTGGTGGCATCGGTGTAGCTCAGCCACTGTCCGGGCTCGGGGTAGCTTGTCATCGCCACCGGGAAGGAGATAAAGAGGAACACCCTTCCCACCAGCGCCGGGTTAAAGATATTGTTGCCCAGTCCGCCGAAAGTCATCTTGCCGATCCCAATCGCTGCCAGCGCACCGATTATCACCATCCAGAACGGTATGTTGGTCGGCATGCAAAACGCCAGGAGCAGCCCGGTGAGCGCCGCCGATCCGTCGAGATGGGTTGTAGGCACCTTCATAACATACTTTTGGATCAGGTATTCAAACAGGATACAAGAGAGGATCGACACCGTGGTTACGATGATCATGCCCAGTCCGAAGAAATATACCGAAACCAGGAAAGCCGGGATGAGTGAGATGAGCACCCCGTACATCAGCTTCGGAACACGCTCCGGAGCGTGTATATGTGGTGATGGTGCGACGATTAATTTGTTCATTATAAATCTTTTGTCTGTTGGTTATATGGTGCCTTCAACTAAACCGCTTTGCGTGATCGCATGATCTTTCCCACCTCAGCTTTGCCCAAACGGATGTAATCGAGCAGGGGGCGGGCCGACGGACAGGTATAGCTGCAACTGCCGCATTCGATGCAGTCCATCACATTGTTCGCTTCCAGTTCGTCGTACATTCCCCTTTCCGACTGCGTCATCAGCAAATAGGGCTCCAGTCCCATCGGACAGACCGATATACACTTCGTACAGCGGATGCAGGGCTGTACCTCTTCCCGTTTCGCTTCTCCGCTCCTGATCAGCAGGATTCCCGAGCTTCCCTTCACGATGGGGATATCAATGTTAGCCACCGCTTTCCCCATCATCGGTCCGCCGTTGAGCACCTTGGCTGTATCCTCCGGCAGTCCGCCCGCTTTCTCAATGATGAACGAAGCCGGCGTGCCGATGCGCGTCAGGAAATTCGACGGATTGGCAACCGACTTTCCGGTAACAGTGACGACGCGATCGATCAGCGGCCTGTTTTTCTGTACCGCCTGGTAGGAGGCGTAGGTGGTACCCACGTTAAAGACTACAACGCCCACGTCGATCGGAAGTCCGCCCGGCGGCACCTCGCGTTTTAAAAGCGCCTGTACCAGCTGCTTCTCACCGCCCTGCGGATACTTCACCTTCAGTCCCTGCACGCGTATGGCTGGTTCACTGCTGCACGCCTCTGTCATTTTGGCAATTGCATCAGGCTTGTTGTTTTCGATACCAATGATCGCCTTCTCCACGCCCAGCCCTTTCATCAGGATCTTTATCCCGATAACCAGTTCCAGGCTCCGCTCCATCATCAGCGCATGGTCGGCGGTGAGGTAGGGTTCGCACTCCACCCCGTTGATAATCACATACTCGGCCTTTTTCCCCCTGGGCGTCATTAATTTGACGTGTGAAGGAAATGTGGCACCGCCCAGTCCGACCACCCCCGCGGCGAGCACTTTGTCACGGATCTCTTCTGCTGAAGCATCAATATTTTTCAGAAGCTCATCTCCTGTATCGATCCCTTCGGCCCACTGATCCTCTTCAACCTGGATCTGCACCGCCGGTTTGCGGTATCCGGAGGTATCGGGAAAATCATCTGTTTTGAGCACCTTCCCGGTAACCGATGAATGGATATTTGTAGATATAAAGCCTTCCGATTGTGCGATGAGCTGACCAGTTTTCACCTCGTCGCCTTTTGCCACGAGCACCTTTGCCGGGGCGCCCAGGTGTTGCGTAATAGGAATAACCACCTGTTCAGGCAAACCCGCAAATTCTATTTTCTTCCCCGCTGAAAGCTTGTTCTCCGGCGGGTGAACGCCTCCTCTCGAGAATGTCAGTAATCCCATTGTTAATCCTTTTGATTTTTTTCATTGTCACCATCACTGCTGCCTGGGCCGCTGCCGTCCTTACTACTGCCGTCCTTACTACTGCCGTCCTTACTACTGCCATCCTTACTACTGCCGTCCTTACTACTGCCGTCCTTACTACTGTTTTCTTTATCACTGTCCCCTTTACCGGTTTTACTTTTATTGCTGTTATCCGCTCCTGCCGTTACCTCTGCCGGTTCTGCCTTTACCTTCGGGGGCGGGAAGTTGATCTCCAGGATCGCATCGGTAGGACATTCAGGGACGCACTTCCTGCAGAGCCTGCATTTCACCGGATCGATATAGGCCAGGTTGTTGTTCATGGTGATCGCGTCGTGCGGACAAACCTTGAAGCATTTGCTGCAACCGATACAGGCCACACTGCAGTTCTTTCGTGCTACACCGCCCTTCTCCTCATTGATGCATGATACAAATATCTTCCTGTCTTTTTTATTTTTCTTGCGGAGCTCGATGATATCGCGCGGACAGGCAATTACGCATACATTACAAGCGGTACAATGATCGTCGACCACCTCCGGCAGACCGGTCTCAGCGTTCATATGGATCGCATCGAAGTTACATACCACCACACAGTCGCCGCATCCAAGGCATCCATGCGGACAGCCACCCTCACCGCTGTACAGGCTGTGCGCCACGGCACACGACATCGCCCCGTCGTAGGTGTTGGTATGCGGACGAAATTCTGGTCGGCCGTTACACCGCACCACGGCAACCTGCGGATCCTGCTCAACGGCTTCCCTGCCCAGGATGGAAGCAACCTCTGCCATTACCTCGTTCCCCCCGACCGGACAATAAAGTCCGTCGAACGAATCGGATTTGACCAACGCCTCGGCAAAGTTCCGGCATCCTGCAAAACCACAGCCACCGCAGTTGGCGGCAGGCAGGGCATCCTCCACCTGGTCGATCCGGGGATCTTCATACACCTTGAACTTCTGCGCGATAAAGTAGAGGATGACAGCGGCTACGGCTGCGATGATAACCAGGCTGACAATTGTATATATAAGAATCTGACTCATAGGTCGTTAAAATAATTTTTCCAGTTTGAATGTGAATGTGTTGCTAATCCGCTCTTTCAACAGGTAAACAGCAAGGTAATAGGGTGCCAGTGAAGCGAGCGACCAGAGTCCGGCCTGAAGCTCAGAAAACCCGGCAATGGTCAAAGCGATCAGTGTAAGTATGAGGACAAAAAACGGGTAAACATACCCGAATGCCACCGCCCTGAGTCCGGTTCTCCTGGCTATATGCACCTTCACAGCATCTCCGGGACATACCTCCTGTCCGACGGTGGACACGCTAAGTATCTTCTCCGACTGGTCGGCAGCGGAACAGGCTCCTTTGGCATGACAGGAGGCGCAGGCCGACTGACTGCTGATGCGGACCGTGGCCACATGGCTTTCCACACTGTCTATAACACCCGTATGATCAATTGTATTCCGGTCAGACATCGCTGAACTTTGAAATAAGCTACAAAATTATTGATGTTGAATTCTTAAGTATTGCTGTAGATCATTTTTCGCACAGATGACCGGTTATTTATTTTCGTTTTAAATAGCATATCCTCCGGGGACAACGATCCATTTCGGATCAGTACGAGTGCAAGCTCAATGATCGAATCAATACCCTGCGCTTCATCGCCCGCTTGCATCGCTGCATCTATGTGGAGCGGACCTGTGATATAATATATCAATTGATTTCAGGAATGCTGATGTAATATTTATCCTCAACGATGAAGAGTTTCAATTAAAGTTTTTCTTAAAAACACTATCTTTAACTGAAATTCTCATCC
>CAYOVC010000156.1:0-6680 GCA_964407305.1 uncultured Bacteroidaceae bacterium
ACGCAATACATTCAGGCAATGATGTGACTCATGCTTATCGAGCAACAATTTGTCGTCTGATATATCGGGCTTATAAAAAATATTCATTGCAAGCAACTCTGCTCCAAAAATAGTAAATTCACGTCAAACATTAGACGATAATGGTTATAGGAGTGTTATCTGACACACATGGACATCTGGATGAACGTCTGTTTAATTTTTTCAACCCGTGCGACGAAATTTGGCATGCGGGTGATGTCGGGAATGCAGAAATACTATTAAGACTGGAAGAATTTAAACCTGTGGTTGCTGTTTTTGGAAATATTGACGGATCCGATGTTCGCGTCATGACCAAACTACATCAGAGGCAAGAACGTTCCGGGCTGGATATTTGGATGACGCATATCGGGGGGTATCCGGGTAAGTATTCCAATGCTGTAAAAGACGAAATTACCATGAACCCACCTGGAATTTTCATCTCGGGACATTCGCATATTCTCAAAGTTATGCACGACAAAAAAAACGGTTTACTTCATATCAATCCCGGGGCAGCAGGATTTCACGGACTTCATACAGTGCGGACAGCTGTAAGATTCTCTATTTTAAATTCTGAACCAAAAAATCTGGAGATCATTGAATTAGGAAGCAGATCAAAGATTAAGTAAAAAAAGCTTTATCATTCATTGTTATCTTCCTCATACATCAGGAATCTGTCAAGAAAAAGCTGTAATCTTCGTGTCGAAGCCAGCGAATAAATATAAGAAGGCTGGCGGCCACGTGACTTAAGTGTTCGTTCTCTATCAGGCGTATCCATAATAACACCGTTGAATTGCCTGTTCGATGAAAGAAACTGAAAACCACCCGGACTGTAAGCCATATAATACCAGGTATTATCATCCAGCATGAGGTATATATCAAATATATCCCCGGAGCCCCGTTCCACAAATTCCATATATGCATCAACTTTTTTATTCACTTGAATCTCCCCAATGATACCTACGCCAACTTTTCCATTATACCGGTAAGACCTGGTCTCCTGGTTCCATTTTAATTTTACTTCATTGAATAACAAAGGATATTTCATGCTATCCGGAATAACAGTATAGGTTCCATACAATCCAAGTTCATTTTCCAGCTTATCTGCTGCTGCACTACCTACCAGGTTCCTTACTGAAAGTTTATATAGATCGCTAGTAAGGTCAACCGGTTCAAGATCGGGCAGGCTATCAAGTTCCCTGCCGAACATATCCAGCGCTGTCTGGCTAAAATGAAAATCGAGTCCCATCAACAGATTTAAATCCAAACTGTTTTCTGGTATTCTATGTATTGCATTCCCAAGTGTTCTCATACTGATCCTTCCATAATCGAGGGCCAGATTTATGTTACCTTCTCCAAAAAGTGTGCATGAATCAGTTTGAAGCGCAAGGTAATTTCCCTCCTGGTATTTGTCCTCAAGTTTGTCTGCACTTGCAATTTCGTAAGCATTCTGTATTTTATTGTACTGCAGATATCCGTCAGAGAAGGTCACATTTTGATCAAAATACTGTTTTCTGCCAGAAATGAAGGAAGGATAAATGTGAACTGAATCCCGCGCTTTAAATGTACCAGCATATATGTTGTTCTGATCCAGATTCTGCATTCTGCTTTCTACTGGTATGATGACATTATCCGGATCTATGTCGGAACTGAATTTTAACCATGATTTTCCTACATTACAATCGTGTGTCAGTTTTACTCCGCCCTGAAAATGAAGTAAAGGCTTGCTTGCTTCCATTGCGATCACGCCCTGATAATCAAAATAGGGACTCAGTCGCAAAGAGTCGGCCAGACCGACCTCTCCCTTCCCAAAAGTATTGATTGACGTATCTACCTCAACATGGTCCATTCTGAAAGTATACACATTACCAAATTCATCAATATAGTCGTAATCGGCGGCTCCACGAAAATGAAGCCTGGAATCAATCACCAGGTTGGCATTATGTAACATGTGATATCGTAAATCCTTATTTGTCAAAATTTTCGCATGCCGCAAAGGTTTAATCACCGCCTTTTCCAATACCTGGACCTGTTGTTGATGCGGAAAGAGATATGAATCACCAATTTCCAGAAATTTAACTTTTTCGGCATTCAATTCATTGTTGCGATAATTAAACCGCGCCATAGGTGCAACAAAATGCAAAGAGTCCTGTTTCGGGTGCTTTGACACATATGATGGTCCGCTCATTTTGAGGGAATCTATTCCGATATTGACTTGGTTTTCTGGTCTGTAAACTGTTTGGGACATCACTATCTCATCCCGGTCCATGATCCACTTAATACTGTTCAATCGTGTTTCATATAGATTAACAGGCATATCAATGAGCGTAAAATCACCCCTGGAAGTCATATTTCCTTCGCGTTGAATCAAATCAACATCGATGCTTACATCATCCGTGATCCAGGCGTATTCATGTTCCTTTGTTCTCCGGAACCTGGTCCCGGCACTGTCTGCAAGCACTCGTTGTGCCTGAAACCTGAACACATCGGAATCAAAACGTGCGTCAGGAAATCCTAACCCGCCTTTTCCTTTTAAACCGGAAGGTCCAAGTGCCAGATCACCACCAAAGAAAATACTGTCATTAAAAATCTTAAACGCATGCTCTATCCTGTTGATGTGCATTAAATCAGCTGCTGGAAAAAATTTTACCTGTGCTATATCGTTTTCAACATAAGGGTATGATATCTCTCCAGGGCTCTCCCTCTCAAGAAATCTCCGAGATTTTGCCATGACTGAATCGGGATGAAACAGAAAATTATCTGACCATGTTGTAGAAGTAATATAATTCAATGAACCAAATCCCCTCAGTCCCGAACTACTCATCTCAATATCGTTAAAAAACGTAGCTTTGCCCCCAAATATGGGAATTCCATCCTCAACAGTGGTCATATAAAACCCCAGTGAATTATCGGGTCGAAGCGACATCTCCATTTCCAGCGGTGGAAGAATATCAGCGGAGATAAAAGTTCCCTCCATTTTTAAAGCGCCCCTGGAAAAGTTATTTAGCGTATCGATCGAAAAAGGTAACAGTTCAAAATAGAACCTGTTTTTGTCATACACACCATTCTGAATGTGTTTATCATCAAAATAAACATAAGAGTTTTCTCTGCTGGTAAAGATCGGGTACTCTGGAAATGAGGTAAGACCCGATTTATTGAAAGGTGCATCAATAAGCAACTCTCCGGTAATATTCTGAATTTTATTATCGAGGGTTGTTAAAAGTGATTTGCCAAATGCATCTCTCTCACCCGTTTTTGCACTGATAGAGAGCGAGTCTATATTCTGTAGATTAACACGAAAATTATCATATTCGAAAAAGAAATTCTTTCCATAGAATTTAAATAATCCGGCGTCAATAATTCCATCGAATTGAAAATCACGGTTCCGTTTCATGATAATACTATTTTTGTCGGGAACCAGCCTTACATTTTGTGAATCGCTCAGAAAAATTGTTGGAATTCCATTAATGGTCAGATCCTTCGTTTTAAGATCAAGATTGGCATTCTCTTTTCCTGCATCTGTTCTGGAGATAAACCTGATCACATCGTAGTCACGTTTCATCAGGCTTGCATCAATGTAATCAAACAGTTTTGGCCTCAAAGTTATTTCATCCTGCTCAAAGTCAAAATAGATAAATCCAAGTTTACTTAATTCCATGAACTGGTGCCTGAAAACATATGGAGTCTTTCCCATATATACAGCATATCCTTCGACGGAAAAAGTTTCGACTCCTACCATATTGGAATAGGCCCAAAGATCTGCCAGGGGATGTTGGTACTCCATCCCCTGCAGATCCTCATAAAACTTCAGGTCAAAATAATCATAAGATTCAAAAAGGCCATTACCCAAGGCAGTTCCCAATGCAGCCTGCATATACATAACAGATTGATTTCTGATCCAATTCAATTCATCAAAACTCATATCAATACGGTGGTATGAATTGGAATAGGGTCCCTGGGAATTATAGTCTTTTGACTTTGTCAGTCGCAATAACTCGCGGCTAATTATATAATTCATAACCAGGTCGGGATGGTAAATACTGTCATTTTCAAGATAAATCGATACTTTAGCATTTCCAGACCTGATAAGTTTTGATCCAAAAAGGAACTGTTTCGAGTTTAATCTTACCCTGATAGTATCATTCTGATAAATAGTTATTTCAGCATTCTGTCCACCGGCGGACTGACCAACCAGATTGGCACCTTGCATAGATATTGCTCCGGAATAATTGATACCTTCAACGATATTATTGAGCTTGAAGCTGCTCTGATAACTGGCAAATTTAGGATATAGTGCCTGATCCTCTTTTTTAATCTGTGAAATCCTGTCTTCAATCGATCCACGGGCCGGTGAATCCAATAACTGCTTATGATAAAAAATAACCGAATCGGCTTTGTAACCGGGCTGGTTAAAAGATATTTTAAAATGTCTTAACTCGGCATAAACCTGATCCGGATCAAACCCTGCCCTCTTCCAAAGTACTTTACCATTATTCCCGGTAAATGTTTGTTCCATAGGATCAATATACCCGGAAACATCATAAACAGCTATGCTGTCACCGGATGACGCAGCCACCAGTGTATTATGGTCTGTTTCAATGCTTAATTTTTCATCATAAACAAATTTGAATCTACTGTCTGAAAACAACCAGGAGAGTGTCGCCGATTGATAGATCATATTCTGATTAAGAAGAAGATATGTTGTATTATTGATTTTATCAATCTCTTTTCGAGCTGTGCTTTTGTCTGCTACGAGCGCCTGAAACCCTTCTGCCCATTGATCATAACCCAGATCCGGTTTTCCCGAATCATGAAATTCCAGTAGTATTCTAATAAAGGTTATGTATTGAGGTTTAGGCCGGCAGCTTCTCTGCCTCATCAACTCAGAAATTTTCATGATATTCTGCCTGTTGCTATACTCCATGACATCCCATGAAGCATGAAAGGAATGGAGTATATCTTCCTCCTCACCAGACAATGAACTTCCAAACAGCGCAGTCAGTTCATCAATATAATTCGCTGTATCGAGTGAAAACTCTTTAATATACTGACCATTCAAACTTAAAGCTATGAAAACCAATAATATTGGGATTAATAGTTTCTTCATAAAACTGGACTTATTTTAAGCAGGTGCTTTTACAGAAACAATTAAATCAAAAAAGACATTCACAGTGTATGATCGATTGCAGCCGTAGGGAATTCTAAAAATAACCGGATGCTCATGATAAAAAAAAGCAAATCAAAAGGAATTCACGATTTTCATGAAATCGTTTGCCTTCAATGAGGCTCCGCCTATTAATCCACCATCAACATCAGGCTTTGAAAACAATTCCTCTGCATTGGAAGGATTACAGCTTCCTCCATAGAGTATCGTGGTTGAATCAGCAACCTTATTATCGAACATTTCCACCAATAATCCCCTGATATACTGATGCATTTCCTGGGCCTGTTCCGGAGACGCAGTCACACCAGTCCCAATTGCCCAAACAGGCTCGTAAGCAACTATAACGCGTTCCATTTCACCGGCCGAAACATGCTCAAGCCCTGTTTTAATCTGTTCTTTAATTACATTAAAGTGCTCATTGCTCTCCCTTTCTTCCAGTAATTCCCCACAACAATAAACCGGAGACAATCCTTTCGCAAGAGACAATCTGACTTTTTGATTTAAAAAGGAATTGTCTTCATGAAAATAGGATCTTCTTTCAGAATGACCAAGAATTACATAATCAACGCCCGCTGTTTTAAGCATCTCAGGAGAAATCTCACCGGTATATGCTCCTTTTTCCTTATCAGAACAATTTTGGGCTGCAAGCTTCACATGATTAATAACCTCCCCCACTTTCGCAAGATGGGTAAAAGGGGGAGCGATAATTATTGTCACATCATTATCACTGTTCTTAGAGGCAGCTTCTACAGCTTTTGCCAGTTCAAGTCCTTCATGTAACAGTGTGTTCATCTTCCAGTTTCCGGCAACAACATTTTTTCTCATAATAATTTATTTGTTTACGATTAGAATTCAATTTTTAAAGATACAATTTTTTTAATCCAGGGAACATAATCATCCTTTCCAACTACTGGAGCAGAAATAATCTGTCAGACATTCCTCACTCTTGGATCCAACATGGCATAAAACATATCTACAAATATATTTATGAGAACAAAAATGGAGGCTATTGTGATTACAGATCCCAGGACAACAGGCATATCGTATTGATTTAGGGCATTAACTATCAGGTATCCCAATCCTTTCCATCCAAAAATATATTCAACGAACACCACTCCGGCCATCAGAGAAGCAAACCAACCACTTACTGCAGTAACAATGGGGTTCAAAGAATTTCTCAGGGTATGATGCGAAATTATTCGGGAAAATTTCAACCCCTTGGCCCTGGCTGTGCGAATATAATCCTGTTTAAGTACATCCAACAAAGCATTTCGTGAAAGCTGAAGTATAATTGATAATGGCCGTATTCCCAACGTAAATGCCGGTAATATTAGATTTTTCAATTTTAGTACCTTTCCGGAACCCATGTCATCTATTTCATAAATATTACCCGTCAGGTTCAGGTTAGTCAGATCAGCCAGGACAAAAGCAAAAAACCAGCCAAAAAGAATTGCAGTGAAAAAGGAAGGTAATGAAACCCCGATTGTACTTACGACCAAAG
>CAYOVC010000157.1:0-1658 GCA_964407305.1 uncultured Bacteroidaceae bacterium
TTTCGTTGCTGAAATCGTACCTCAACGCGGTGTATGGTCAGGGCGACTGGGTGCAATTGTACTACGCGAACCAGGTGTACCTGAACCGGCAGCTGATCGAGGATTCGCGGTTGTCGCTGGAGGAGGTGCAGGACCGGGTTGCCGGTTTCCTGATCGGCTTTTCGGGTGTGTCGAATGCGTTGCCGGCCTATGTGCTGGAGCGGAATAATTTCACGGAGGGTATCTTTCACAGGATACAGAACAGCTACAGCCAGAAGCGGAGCGGGGATGTGATCATCTACCTCACCCCGGGGTGGGTGGAGAAGCAGAACGACGGAGGTGAGGTCCTCCCCAACTTCCGGTATGAAGCCCATGTGCCACTGATTTTTTACGGCTGGAAAGTGAACCGGGCCACATTGCCCGAGCGGGTATCGCCACTGGATATTGTACCCACCATTGCCTATTACCTGGAGCTGTCGGTCCCTGAGAATGCTTCGGGAAAGGTTATTCCCGGAATGGTGTGGTAGGAAGGCAGACATGTCGCCCGCTGGGGCTGGGGTTTCATGTGGGCAGATCGTTCTACAGACATGTCGCCGCTGGGGCTGGGGATGCTTTGATTATGGCTGCCTGCTACAGAGATGTTGCTCCTACGGAGCAATGAAAGCTCCGTTAGCGGAATGTATAGCCCCCCTAGGGGCGGCATGTCTGTAGAAGGAATGTCTGTAGAACAATCTGCCAACATGGAACGATAAGCCCTGCTAAGGGCGACATGTCTAGCTCCGTTAGGAGCGCAATGTCTGTAGCTGTGTTATTCATTCAACCGATCCCGAAGCCTGGCGAAATCTTCGATCTGCCCCGGAAATTCCTCCAACTGCGTGCCGATCACGATCATGTCGGCCCCGGCGCCATACACCTTTTCCGCATCCTCAACACTTCGGATACCGCCGCCCACCACCATCGGCAATCCGACCGCACCGCGTATGGCGGTGATCATATCGATCCCCACGGTATGGACCGCACCGCTGCCGGCCTCCAGGTAGATTAACTTCAGTCCCAGCATCTCCCCTGCCATCGCGGTCGCCACCGCAATATCGGTCTTACCAACGGGAATGGGCCTGGTGCCGCTGACATATTCCACCGAGGTGGAGTGTCCGTTTTCAATGAGCATATACCCGGTGGGGATCACATCGATCCCGGAACGGCGGAGGTGGGGCGCTGCGATCACATGGTTGCCGATCAGGAAATCGGGATTTCTGCCGGAGATCAGTGAGAGCAGCAGGATGCCATCGGCCGCATCAGACAGTTGCGTCACATCGCCCGGGAAAATATAGACCGGCACATCACAACCGGCTTTCAGCTGTAAAATGGTATCGCCGACAGGCCGGAGTAACAAACTGCCCCCTACCAGGATCAGATCAGGAGGATGCGCAGCAAAGAGCGAACAGAGTCGGCCGAGGCTCTCCGCATCGTTCTTGTCGGGATCGACCAACACAGCAAACCCTTTCCTCTTCGCCATACTATCATATACTTTACCCATCTTCAAATCATTTTCAGTTCCGGTCCGCCAACCAACTTTCTATCCGGACCTTCATTTGCTCAGCCTGCATTCAATTCCGGTCCGCTACCCAACTTTCTATCCGGACCTTCTCTTACTCAGCCAGCATTCAGTTCCGGTCCGC
>CAYOVC010000157.1:1758-5009 GCA_964407305.1 uncultured Bacteroidaceae bacterium
GCATTCAGTTCCGGTCCGCCAACCAACTTTCTATCCGGACCTTCTCTTACTCAGCCAGCATTCAGTTCCGGTCCGTTAACCGGACTCCGGACCGGATGAACCGGCTCATTTCTTATAGCTCCATACCAGTGCATAGTTTTCGTGGTGCAGGTACTCCAGGTCGAACATCTCCTCGCCTGCACTGTTCACTACGTGACCGCGTATAAACCCGTTGTCGGTGGGTTCGAATGGCAGGATGGTGATCCCCGATCGGAAATTCACATCCTGCTTGTCGCATATCTTAAACAGCGCCTCCTTGGCACACCAATGGAGGTAGAGGTGGAACTTTTGCGATTTCGGATCCTCCGTGAGGGTCTCCCGTTCATTCATAAACTTGTGTCCCAACTTACTGATCTTTCCCGACATATACTCAAGGTCGATCCCCACCCGTTTATCCGGACTCACCAGTATTGCAGTGAGGTTCCGCGAGTGGGAGATACTGATATTTGCAATTCCCCCATTGATAAAAGGTTTGTTATCAATATTATAGGTGATCTTCGACTGCTCCCCTTTCATGCTTCGAATCAATGCACGTACGCTGAGCCATTCCAGTTTTCTGCTCAGACTCCTGAAGCTTGCCAATCTGGCCCTTTCTGCCTTATCCAGCTTCACCAGGGAGTAGAGCGTATCATAATCCTCGGTGATCTCCCAAACTCCCAACAGGCAATTCGGCTGTAATTCAGTTTTTAAAAAAATTCCCACAGAAACTCCTTTTCAAATATCTTCAGGGTGCTAACTTACTGAAAAGAACTTAACCGGTAGCTATTTCCAGCGCACAGTTTCAATCAAATGTTCAATATCTTGTTTTACAAAACGGATCATCGGATTGAGGGAATCCCTGTTAGCGGTGGTATTGAAATATAGTGAACCCCTCAGGAAATGATCTGTACTGTCGGTGAGAAAAAACTGTACCGGCGAGGCGACATTCCCACCGAGCTCGTACAAAATCCCGTACCGCCTGTTATCGCGATCCACAAAAGGTACCTCCACGATACCGTCTGCACGTGAAGTGTGCTTATACACCAGTGTGCGTGTATCTTCGATATATCCCTCCAGGTCATCATCAATCGGTTTATAGCTGATATGGACCGTGCCCCTGAAATCGGGAAACTTCACGTCGTACCAATAGGGCTCGGCCGATTTAGGGTCTGCAGGTTCCACGCCGGCATACACCGGAACTTCGAAAGCGAAGGGAGCTGGTTCATTGAACTCGACATACTCCTTTTCGGGGTAGTGCACCCTGATATAACCGGAAGGTTTCGGGGTATACCCCCTGTCACACGCCATTGAAAAAACCAGGACAATGACCCACAATTTGAAAACCGGCTGCCTGAAGAAAAGTTGCCAACCGTAATTAAGCATACTGATCCGGCGCCTGATGAAAAGTTGCCAGCTGTAATTAAGCATACTGATCCGCTGCCTCAAGAAAAGTTGCCTGAAGAAAAGCATACTGATCCGGCGCCTAATGGTTAGCTGACTGAAGGAAAGTTGCCAGCTGTAATTAAGCATACTGATCCGCTGCCTGAAGGTTGACTGCCTGATGAAAAGTTGCACACCGTTATTAAGCATACTGATCCGCTGCCTGAAGGTTGACTGCCTGATGAAAAATTGCACACCGTTATTAAGCATACTGATCCGCTGCCTGATGAACCGTTGTCCGACGGCCAATAGCTTAAAAACCGGCAGCTTACTGAACAGCGGTCCGACAGCCCCCGGTCTCATATAAGTCAACCATTTACTTCTCATAACCGGCTTTTATTTTCACCTTCACCTCTTTGATCCTCCGTTTATCCATATCGGTGACCGTGAACCTGACATTCTTGCATTTGATCGTATCATTCATCAACGGAAAATCACCCTTTAGTTCAAGGATCAGTCCGGCAAGCGTCTCCGCTTCACCCCGCACATCCTCGAACATCTCATCCTCCAGCTCTGTCACCTTAAAAAAATCGTTCAGCAACGTTTTTCCATCGAACAGGTAGGTGCTCTGATCCAGCTTCCTGTAGAACTCCTCGGCCTCGTCCGACTCGTCGGTAATCTCGCCCACCACCTCTTCGAGGATATCCTCCATCGTCACGATCCCCTTCATGCCGCCATACTCATCGACCACGATCGCCAGGTGGATCTTTGTCTCCTGAAAATCCTGCAGCAGCTCATTGATTTTTTTAGCCTCCGGAACAAAGAAAGGCAACCTGATCAGCGTCTGCCACTTAAAACTTTTTTTCTGAATATGAGGCAGGAGATCCTTTACGTAGAGGATCCCCTTTATATTATCGGGCGCATCCTCATACACCGGCATCCTTGAGTAGCCCGAATCGAGAATAATACCGGTCAGCTCATCCATGCTGGTTGTAACATTCACATTGGTCACATCCATCCGCGGCTTCATAATCTCCGAGGCCTCAAGGTTGCTGAACTTCACGATCCCCTCCAGCATTTTTTTATCTTCCGAGTAGACACCGGTGGCAATATTGAGCGCCTCCGACAATTCATCCATTGAAATATTTTGTCGCTTTCTTACCAGTCGCCTGTTCATCATATTCGTCGATGTTGCCAGCAGGTATACCAGCGGTCTGAAGAGCCTGCCGGTCAGGTAAAGGGGAATACTCATCCGTGCCGCATAGGCCCCTGAGAAGCGATCGGCCCACAGTTTGGGAAATATCTCTCCGAAGAGCAGGATCACAAAAGCAATAATGGCTGCCTGAAGGATAAATCCGCCCACGGGAGCAGCAGCAGTATCGATTAGTCCGGCAGTTACAAAGCTGGCGAGTATGATGATACTTACATTCAGAAAATTATTGGTAATAAGGATATTCGCCAGCAGCTCCTCCGGCTTTCTCAGCAGCCGGAGCGCCATGTTGCTCTTCCGGGAATCATCCTCCTCCAGTGCCTCCTTCTCCTCGGGGGAGAGGGAAAAATAGGCCAGTTCTGACCCCGATACCAGGGCCGAGCAGACAAGCAGCAGCACCAACACTCCAAGCTGGATAAGCTGCAGCATTGTGAACGGTTGAAACACCAGTTGCAAGAATACGATTGTTTGCGTTTCCAAAACCAGGTCAGAGATTCGTTGAACTAGAACGGCAGGTCATCAGTTTCATTGCCGGCACCTCCGTTAACGGGATCTGCACCGCCGGTATTTGATGAAGGGGATGCCTGCTGGTTACCGGTATTTTGCGGTCCGGATTGCTGTTGCTGACCGCTGCCCTGGGGGC
>CAYOVC010000157.1:5109-6654 GCA_964407305.1 uncultured Bacteroidaceae bacterium
GCTGCTTTGTGCATCGCCTGCTGAGCCCCCGGCATTGGTGGAAGCATTGGTGTCAGAACTTCCTGCCCCATCAGATGTATAGCCGCCTTCATCCCGCTGGTCGCTATCCTGCCGGCGTCCCAGCATCTGCATATTGTCACCGACGATCTCGGTGATATAGCGCTTCACACCATCCCTGTCGTCGTACGAACGTGAACGGATCCTGCCTTCAATATACAATTGTGAACCCTTTTTTACATATTGTTCGGCCACCTTTGCCAGTCCGCGCCACAACACGATATTGTGCCACTCGGTCTGCTCGACCTTCTCTCCGTCCCTGTTTCTGTAGACCTCGCTTGTTGCGAGGGGGAACTTACAAACGGGTGTGTTTTCATCCAGGTACCGTGTTTCGGGGTCTTTACCGACATTGCCAACAAGGATCACTTTATTTACTGCCATATTGTGTTTTGTTTTGAGGCTCAAAGATACAAATTTGTCAGAATTAAACCTCCAGTTGTGGATGAAGTTCAAGATACCGGTCGATCAGTCGCGGCAGCGGGTAATCACCGATCTCCCCGAAGCGCACTTTTTTCCAGTTCTTTCGCGGGGAGTACCCGTCCTTCACAATTCGGAGATGCAAAAACCGCGCTGTAATGGTACGATGCGTAAGCTGGTGCACAACCGTATCAGAAATGAATGTGATCTCAAATCCGCGATTCTCCATTCCGGTAAACTGACCAATCTTCTTCTCCATGTCTTCTAAGCGCACCAGGTCATCATCCTCTATCAGCGGGAACTCGAACATCTGTTTCCAGATATCATCTCCGGTGCGCTGTTGTATATAGGTATAGCCGTTATGACCGATTACGAGGTAGGTAAAATACCGCTGTTTCACCTTTGCCTTTTTAATTTTCACCGGGTAGCGGTCAACCTCTTGCCGGGTGAACGCCAGGCAGCGGCTGTTGAGCGGACAGGCAGGACAGTCGGGGACAGGAACAACAGGGGAAGGGGTCGAAGCAGAGGAGGAAGCCTTCGATGAAGTGAGAGCTGAGCGAGAGGGGTTAGTACGAGCCGGAACGCATTGCAGTGCACCGAATTCCATGAGCGCCTGGTTGGACTCCCCGGGCCGGTCGCGGTCGAGCAGCTCATCGGCCAGCTGCTGTATGGTCTTTTGTCCGGCCGTTGAATTCACCGGCTCTTCAACAGCAAAAAGCCGGCTCAGCACGCGGGCCACATTGCCATCGACCACAGCCACCGGCTCATTGAAGGCGATGGAAGCTACGGCTGAGGCTGTGTAGACCCCTACCCCTTTCAGCTGCAGCAGTGAGGTGCGATCACCCGGGAAGACCCCTCCAAATTCGTTCACAACCTGTTGCGCCGCGGCATGCAGGTTGCGGGCCCGGGAGTAGTAACCGAGTCCCTGCCAGAGTTTCATCACCTCCTGTGCGGAGGCGGCGGCCAGGGAAAAAACATCGGGATACTCATCAATGAATCGCATGTAATACGCACGCCCCTGGTCAACGCGTGTTTGCTGAAGGATCACCTCCGAGAGCCAGATGCGGTATG
>CAYOVC010000158.1:0-1438 GCA_964407305.1 uncultured Bacteroidaceae bacterium
GCCTGTCGAATCAAGGGGGGCCATGATTAATGAAATTTTCAGGTATGATGAAAAGATTACATGGGAATCCTTCGAAGGACTCACTGTAAACTTCTGCAGGAAAGTAAACGCCAGCTATATGTTGCGTGGAATCAGGACTGCAGCAGATTTTGAGTACGAACGCGCAATTGCCCAGATCAATAAAAGAATGCTGAAAGATGTAGAGTCAATCTTTTTGCTGACCAGTCCGGAGCATACACCGGTAAATTCAACCATCATTAGAGATATCATCAGAAATGGCGGCGATGCAACCCAGTTTCTGCCTGAAGGAATTGATATTAAAAAATATCTTTAAATGCGAATCATTGCAGTTTTAGCCTCTTTTTGCCTGCTCACTCTGTCAGAAGTATCTTTTAGTCAGACAGTGGTGGAGGGAAACGCTGTGCAGTTTCCAGGAGAGCGCCTGCTAATCAGGAAAGTGACAAATCCGGTGACTGGCGATTCTGATATTATTGATACACTGTTTATTGAAAACAACGGATCATTTCAACAACGGATCAGCACAGCTTCTCCCACCTGGATATTTATTAATACGGGTGTTTACAGAACCACTATGTTCCTTGTTCCCGGCTATGGCTATAAAATAATCCTCCCACCAAAAACCGAAAAGAGTGAAGCCGATATCCGGAACCCTTTTTTTAAGCCTGTAATAGCTCATATGCGTGTGATAGAGGAATACCCGCTGGATGATCCTGGAACTGAAATGGTATATGATGACCTGAACTCCCGGATTTTTAAATTTGACTCGCTTCTTTTAACCATGAACTTTCAGATGGTGGAGGCAATCAAAGAACATAAACCGATTGATCCCGGTTCTATCATCCAAACCATCGAGCAGAATTATGTTGATGACACAACGCAATATTTCCGTGAATACAGGAATTACCGGTACGGACTACTCAGGGTAAACAGCCGTGACGTGGGTCTGCAATACATCTTTGAAAACCACCTTAAATCCGATGTTCCCCGAATGGATCATCCTGCCTGGTATGAACTTTTCAATGAAATGTATAAAGAGTTTCTCTTTTACTTCACGCAAACAGAGGAGGGAAAACAGATCGAGTATCTTATTAACAGAAAACAGGATCCCGGTGCAGTGAAGGAGGCCCTGATGCAGCACCCCGCTGTTCCCGACAGAAGACTGGCAGAACTCATATTGATCAAGGAGATCTTTGACGCCTATTTTCAGGACTACTTTTTCAGGGAAGCACTGCTCATGTTGCTTGACAAGATCATTGAAAACCCTGAAATAAAAGAGCATGCCCTGTACGCCTCTGGGGTAAAGGAACATCTCACCAGGTTAAAGACAGGTAATCCTCCCCCAGGGTTTAAGCTAACCGACCAGGAAAACCGGTATGTTACAATGGATGATTTTAAAGGTAAATATGTCTATCTCAAC
>CAYOVC010000158.1:1448-6654 GCA_964407305.1 uncultured Bacteroidaceae bacterium
CCCGATAACTACAGCTGTCTGAAAGAGTTCCCATTTCTTAAGTCGATCCACGAAAAACACCGGGAATACCTTTCCGTAGTTACAATTATGATCACCGAACAGCACGAAAATATGATCAGTTTTATGAGAAAAAATGGGTATGACTGGACTGCTCTGTTTTATGGAAATGACGAAGAGTTGCTACAAAATTATAATATAAGGGCCTACCCAACCTGTTACCTGGTTGGTCCTGAAGGTAAACTGCTGCGATCACCCGCTGCATTGGCAACGGAAGGATTTGAACAACAACTTTTCAGGATCATGAAATCTAGAGGAGATCTCTGACATACAATACATCCAGTACGCTGGGGTACGTATTTTTTCTTATAAAATCTGTATTACCCGGCTCAGCCCATCGAATCTCGGTGATTCTTTCAGCTGCTTCAGGAACAGGTTCCTTATTGCCCATATAAAGCATTTCATACCATTTGGTCTTCTTCAGCAACATATCCTCTGTGACCTGATAGGTATGGAAAGTAGAAAGTATAGGCTTAATGACCTTCAACTCATGAAGACCTGTCTCCTCTGAAACCTCTCGCAGGGCAGCAGCCTCCGAGCTCTCACCGTTATCAAGCTTTCCCTTGGGAAGATCCCATACGCCGTCACGCTTCATCACCAGGAAATTGCCGTCCGTCCGCATTACCAATCCGCCGGCAGCCTCAATATAATCAAAACAGGCCTTGAACTCCTCAAAAAGAGCTATAATGTCGTCATGAAAAATAAAAAGCTTGTTGATCCGGGTAAGCTCTTTGAACACATACACCAACTCTGTCAGCTCCTGCAGGTTGTTGTATTTGTAAAATAACCCATTGTTTTTTCCAAAAGACTTTGAAAAATTATCCCCGAAATATACAGTTCTGTCCTTGAAAAAAACTTTATACATTTGTCAACGATGAAATCGAACCGACGAATAGCTGAATACTTGCTACAAAGTAAAGCAATAATATTAGAACCTGCAAGTCCATTTACCTGGGCTTCAGGCTGGAAATCGCCGATATACTGCGATAACCGTAAAACGCTCTCCTTCCCGGAAACTCGCTCAGCCATCAGGGAGGCATACGTTAAAATGATTCATGAAAACTTTGAAATTCCCGATGTGATCGCCGGGGTCGCCACCGGTGCTATTGCCCAGGGAGCACTGGTAGCAGATGCACTAAACTTACCGTTCATTTATGTCAGGAGCAGCACCAAGGATCATGGCACACAAAACCTGATCGAGGGCAGTTACTCGCCTGGCCAGAAAGTAATTGTTATTGAAGACCTTATATCAACCGGGGGGAGTTCAATGAAGGCAGTTGATGCTCTTCGCACCGCAGGGTGTATCGTAACCGGCATGGTGGCTGCATTTACCTACGGATTCAAAACTGCAGAGGAATTATTTGCGCAACAGCAATTGAAGGTTCTCACCCTTACCGATTATGAAACCATGCTTCACCAGGCGGTCGACAGCGGATATATTGACAGGAAACAGTTGCCGGTACTTCATAGATGGCGACTCGATCCGGCAAACTGGACAATATGAAGATAGAGAGTAAGACAGGTAGCTCGGTCAACCGGGTAGCAGACATATATACTTTTATTTCCGACTTTCGGAATTTTAACAATTTTATTCCTGCTGATAAGGTTTCCGACTGGCAGGCAGATAAAGACCACTGCTCGTTTCGCCTGGACATGTTGGGGAAATTCAAACTGGATGTCATTGAAAAGGAGGAGAACAAACTGATCAAAATAACGAGCGATCCCAAATTGTCACAATATAATTTCAATTTCTGGATACAGTTGAAGGAGCAGGCAGAGGATGATACCCGCATAAAAATAACCATCGAACCCCTGATCAACCAGTTTCTGATGTCCATGGTCAAATCGCCGTTAAAAGCTTTTGCCGACTCGCTGATCGAAGAGATGGAGAATTTTGAATTTCCGCGAACTCAGTAATTCATCTTTATCTCATGAAATCCATACGAATGCAGATCCCCTCCCCTTCTCACCAATAGTTCACCTGTTTCATTCACTCCGCTGATTACACCTGTGAACGCACCACTGCCATCAACGAAAACTGACGATTCATTCAGACGGAACAGGCGTGACAGGTAAGTATCATCGATGACTTCCATATCTCCCCCTTCCAATTGCTCATACCACCTGTTCAAATAGATAATTAATGTATCCCTGATCTCTAAAAGATCATAACTTTGTCCTGATTCAATCATCATTGAGGTCGCAGGCAGCAAAAAAAGTGGAAAATCTTTCTGATGAACATTAAGGCCCATTCCAATGATACTGTGCCGGATCTCACCACCCTGTAGACTGTTCTCAATCAGGATTCCACCAATCTTGCCTGAAGCGCAAACAATGTCGTTGGGCCATTTAATCCTGCTGTGAACCGAAAAGCTTTCCAACATATCAGAAATGGCAAGGGATACCGCTTTTGACAGCTGAAATTGCTGATTTACTGACAAAAATGCAGGGAAAACAACCCAGCTCATCAGCAAATTTTTGCCCCGATCGCTGACCCATCGGTTTTTGGATCGACCCCTTCCATGCTGCTGGAAACCTGCTGTAACAATGAACTCTTCAGAAATTGAACCTGCTGATAGTAGTCTTTGTGCTTCACTATTTGTCGAATCCACCTCTTCACAGGTGATCAAATTTCTTCTCATGGTATAGTTTTTGACAATAAAACAGGGATATAAACTTATTTGACAAATTTAGGTTATTAAAATAACACATACCTTTGCAATAATTAAATAATTGGTATAACACAAATTTGATTGAACTATCTGGATGACGGAAACCAAGGATATTAACACTGGAGAAAAGCTTGAACTGATTCTTGATGCACTAAAGGAGAAAAAAGCAAAAGAGATCACAACAATCAACCTGGAAAAGGTAGGTCATGCTATATGCGACTATTTTGTTATTTGTCATGGAGATTCAACAACACAGGTCGATGCATTGACAGATTCGGTAAGCAGGAAAGTCAAGAAAGAATTACACACCGGGGCCCATCATATTGAAGGAACAAATAACTCCCTTTGGGTACTGATGGATTATTATGATATTGTAGTACACATCTTTCTGAACGAAAAAAGGAGCTTTTACAAATTGGAGGAATTATGGGCAGATGGTGAAACGCAGCAGGTAGAAGATGTATTCTAATTTGAACTGAAAAAATAATGGCAGAAAAAACAAATAAACCGGGTCAAACCGGCGGACCAAATAAACCTGATAACAAACCTAAACTCAATACCTACTGGATCATTGGAATTGTTTTGCTTGCATTGATCGGAATGCAGTTTTTGGGCAATACCAGCAGCATGAAGGAAATTGATTCCAACACTTTCTTCGAAATGCTCAGATCGGGGGATATTCAAAAGTTAGTGATTGTCAACAAGGAAAAGGTCGAGGTATATATCAAACCTGAACGGCTGTCGGATGCAAAATACTCTGAAATCAGTGACAACCGCAGCAACACCATGCTGGGACAAAATATCCCCCAGTACTATTTTACCATCGTCTTTCCGGATGTATTCGGTCAACAGCTTAACGAGGCACTCAACGAATTGCCACCGGAAAAAACCCCGGAATATACAACCGTGACCAGGAATAATGTCGTAGGTGATATGCTGCTCTGGATCCTCCCCTTTTTGCTTATCCTGGGAATCTGGATATTCATGCTCAGAAGAATGAGCGGCGGCGGCGGGGGTGGAGGTCCGGGAGGTGCCAGCAATATTTTTAACGTCGGCAAATCACGCGCACAAATATTCGATAAGGATACCCACGTAAAGGTTGATTTCTCAGATGTTGCCGGACTGGAGGAGGCGAAGGTTGAGATCAGGGAGATTGTCGAATTTTTAAAAAATCCGGGTAAATATACCAACCTGGGCGGTAAAATCCCCAAGGGAGCACTCCTGGTAGGGCCTCCCGGTACTGGAAAGACCTTGCTGGCTAAAGCTGTGGCCGGAGAGGCCAATGTCCCCTTCTTCTCCATGTCTGGTTCCGACTTTGTTGAAATGTTTGTTGGTGTAGGTGCCTCAAGGGTACGTGACCTTTTCAAACAGGCAAAGGAAAAAGCACCATGTATTGTTTTTATTGATGAGATCGATGCGGTTGGAAGGGCCAGGGGCCGTAACCCAAATTTCGGCTCCAACGACGAACGGGAAAATACACTCAACCAGTTGCTGACCGAAATGGATGGATTCAGCTCAGATTCCGGTGTAATCATCCTGGCAGCAACCAACCGGGCCGATATGCTGGATAAGGCACTCATGCGCGCAGGACGGTTCGACCGCCAGATTCATGTTGAACTTCCTGATCTGAATGAAAGAAAAGCGATCTTCGATGTGCATGTTAAGCCTTTAAAACTGGGCAAAGATGTGGCGCTTGACTTCCTGGCGAAACAGACACCAGGTTTCTCAGGTGCCGATATCGCCAATGTATGTAACGAAGCTGCATTGATCGCTGCACGAAGGGACAAGAAGGCGGTTGAAAGACAGGATTTTTTGGATGCTGTCGACAGAATCATCGGTGGACTGGAAAAGAAAAACAAAATCATCAAAAAGGATGAAAAGCGAACCATCGCATTCCATGAAGCCGGTCATGCAACCGTAAGCTGGCTCCTGGAACATGCCAATCCGCTTGTAAAAGTTACAATCATTCCAAGGGGAAGATCCCTTGGTGCAGCCTGGTACCTTCCCGAAGAGAGACAGATCACAACCACGGAACAGATGCTTGATGAAATGTGCGCCACACTAGGAGGGCGTGCGGCTGAAGAACTGATCTTCAAAAAAATATCAACAGGTGCCCTCAATGATCTTGAAAGGATCACGAAACAAGCCTATGCAATGATATCCTATTTCGGAATGAGCGAGAAGGTCGGTAACCGCAGCTACTTCGACTCATCCGGATCCTCAGAGTACTCATTCAACAAACCATATAGCGAGAAAACGGCTGAACTGATCGATGAAGAGGTGAAGCTTTTGGTCGATGAACAATATAAAAGGGCGCTTGCAGTTTTAAGAAAGAACAAGGCTAAACTTGAAAAACTTGCTGAACGATTGCTCGAAACAGAGGTGATTTTTAGTGACGATCTGGAAGAGATCTTTGGAAAGCGCCCGTGGAAGACAGAGGAGGAGGAAGAAAAACAGAAATCAGTAGAAAAGGCCCG
>CAYOVC010000159.1:0-6621 GCA_964407305.1 uncultured Bacteroidaceae bacterium
CCCCACGGAGCGGGGTCTGAAAATATGAACAGCACCGCCCATCGTATCGAGCACAGCTTTGGCTTTGAACACATAGAACTTCATCTCCCGGACACTGAAACCCACTGCACCGACACACCTGCCCCTCTCCATGATCGGTTCGGTGATAAAAACGCGCTCATAGTATTCACCGTTCTCACCCAGCTCCTTTAAGGCGGTCTTTGCAGCTTCGGAGACTATGTTTTTGTATGCCTCGCCATGGATCATGATCTGCCAGCGCCCTTCGTTCACATAGTTGCCATCGTCATCTTTCCAGATAGGAAGTCCCCACTTCTCAAACAGGTGTACCGACGAGTCGACATGGCGGGCGATATTGGCCACCAGGTCCTCCCGCGCAATGCCCATCAGGTCGTTTTTTACATAGTTGACATAATCCTCGATGGTATTCTTCCCGTTTTTCAGTCCGAGATAGAGGTTAATGGCCGACAACCCCATTGCCACGGCACCACTTCGCTCTATCGCCGCCTTGTCGACCAGGGTTACCTTCAGGTTGTTCTTTTTGGCCCAGTGGGAAGTTTCATAAGCCGCACCGCAGGCTGCCATACCACCTCCCAAAATCAACAGGTCGGTTTCAACAGTTACCGTTTCAAAATGCTCTGCGTTCATTGATCTTCTCTTCGTAAATATTTATTACTAAACTATCGTTTTTATTTTCCTTCACTTTTTATACAGCTCCGTTCCCAGGCTTTCGGGTTCCGTTCTGAGCTCCGGACCCCGCAGATCATCGCTGCCTTCAGCGAAGCCGCCCGATGTAGAGAGCGTTCCCTCGGGAATGGTACGGATGGGAAATTTGAACCGCTTGACCTGCTTATTGCGGAACCGCACCGACCACATGATGGCGTCGGTACTGCGCAGCGGTTGAACAGCGGCACCCAGCGGCATAAAATCGGCATAACCCCGCACCTCGATCGCCTGGTTCGGGCAGATCTTCACACAGCTGTAGCACTCCCAGCACATATCCACGGCCCTGTTATAGGCCTTGTTGGTCGGGTTATCGAGTACCATCAGGTCGTTCGGACAGATGTACTGGCAGGCGGTTTTGTCGAGCGCCTTGCAGCCGTCGCATTTTTCATTGATTACAAAACTTGGCATGTTTCCGTTTTCATTGGTATGGGCAACAAACATAGCAATTATTCGGCCTTGAAGGTCCTGATCCGTTCCTGACAGGAGAAATTTAGAATTATTTTAAGTATGCGTGTACCGATGGGCAGCAACGTTTGTCCATCGGCAAACCGGCAAGTTGTTGAAAACCTTATCTGTCGGACGGCTCATCCTCCTGGTTCTCGCGTGTGTACCCCGTCAGATATTTGTATTTATCCTGTCTTTTTCGCCATCTTTCCCTGGCATACTCCTGCATATCGGTAACGGCATCTGTTTCATCCAGGATCTCAAATCCAAGAAGTGTCTCGATGATATCTTCCATTGTAACGATGCCCTGAAGTCCGCCAAAGTCATCAACCACAACAGCGATATGCTCTTTTCTTTCCAACAACTCCTCCCACACCGAAAAGATGGGTCTTGACTGGTAGGTGATCAGGATATCCCTTTTAATATCTTTCAATTTCATCGTGCTTCCCTTTTCTGATAGCTTCTCGAATACATTCTGACGAAAGACATACCCGGTGATATTATCGAGGTATTCACTGTAAACCGGTATTCGAGAGAAATGCAGGAATGCAGAAACCTTAGGAAATTCGTTGAGTGACATGTTCTCATCGGCTGCAGAGACCACCACCCTGGGCGTCATAATCTCCCTGATTTTAAGCGTTCTGAGCCTTAAAATATTCTGAATAATCTTGTTCTCCTTATCACCAAAAATCCCCTCCTCCCTGCCAATCCGGGCAAGGACAGACAGCTCTTCCCTGCTCGTTGTCTTCTCCCCGCCTTTTTTTGAAAGAAGTTTCGTAAACACTGCGGAGATCACAACAAGGGGATAGGTCAGCAGGATGGTTACCTGTATAGCCTGACCGACAAAGATGGTCAGTTGTCGCCAGAACCGGGCGCCGATTGTTTTCGGAATGATTTCAGAGAAAATGAGTATCATCAGTGTAAGCACTGCAGAGATCAACCCGAAATAGATCTCCCCGAATACTTTTACTGCCTGGGCACCAACACCTGCAGCGCCAACTGTATGGGCAACTGTATTGAGTGAAAGAATAGCAGACAGTGGCCTGTCGATCCTGCTCTTCATAAGGATCATTCTTGCTGCTGTTTTGCTACCCTGTTCCTTTTTAACGTATAGATATGATGCCGGGGTAGATAGCAGGACAGCTTCCATGATCGAACAAAGAAAAGAGATAACAAGTGCAATAAGCAGGTAGAGGATCAATAATCCCATTACAATCTTTTTATATCAAAGATAACAAAGGTATAAATCTAACATAATTCCTCCGCATTTGGAGCTGGTATCAAAATTCATTGTGAAGAAGTAACTTTGTTTACCTGCTTACCTATGAACAATCACAATGTCTGCAGAACAGATATCAAAGTTCATTTAATAAATCAATTCTATGTACCTGCTTACCTATGAATCCCTCATCATTGAGGAGAGATATTTGGCTTCGCCGAGCTAAAGGTTCAGCGGTGCAAAGATATCTTTTCATTGTATCCGTCACCGGGTGCACGATTGTCCTGTTTCCACCAGCCCATCAGATCGATAAATCTGATCTTAGCACTGTTTTTGAGATGGTGGCGGTATTTACGAAATCCATAACGGAAACCGCTTCTGTATTTTTCAGTCTCCGCTGTCTTGTTATAGTGCGGAAAAGGAACCCCTGGGATGTTTTTGTTCAAAAACCTGCACAGGGGTTCCCACTGTTCGCCTTTTGTAAAATCAATAACCAGCAGGTCATCCGGACGATTTTTAAAATAGGTCTTCACCTCAGCATTGTGGCGCCTGTATACCTCGATCGCATTTTGCCGGTGCTCCTTAACGATCCCCTTACCCCTGCCGTATATCCATTCATGATGTGCTGCAGGCAATTCGCCGATGTGTTTGGATACACTGGTGTACCATGACTCCTCATCACGGATTGTAAGGATGAATTTGGAACCCGGAAAAAGTTGATCCAGCTCTTTGTAGATCATGTACCACGGCGTATCTTCCATCGCATCATACCTGTCCAACATGCGACGAATCTTGTTATAATTACCACGGAGAATCGGTATCAGGGCCCGCGGGGTAGTATCTTTTACCCTGTAGCCCAATATCTTAAGCGCCTCCCGTAAAGTAGAGGTACCTGTTTTATGAAAACCAACACCGATTATCTTTCCTTGCATGGGTTTTAGTGAATAACATCAATCGTCTGAAAAATGTTTCAGCATTTCACGGTAAGAGGAGAAAACTTTCGCACGCGAGAGAAATCCAACGTAATTTCCGTCATCCACCACAGCGATGTTATACCTTCCGGAGCGCGAAAACTTGCCCGCTACCTCCTCCATCTGTTCATCAAGGTTCACCGTATATTCAGGCATAAACATCAGGTCCCTGACCTGGGTGCTGTCGTAGACCTCCTGGTTGAACATAATATGGCGGATATCATCGAGCTTAACGATACCAACAAATGTTCCGTCCTTCTTTACAACCGGAAAAATATTCCGGTGCGACTTAGTAATCACCTTCACCAGGTCGCCCAGTGTTTGGTCGGGATGAACAGTTTTAAAATTTGTTTCCACCAAATCTCCCACATTCATCAGAAGCAGGATATTCCTGTCCTTGTGATGCGTCATTAGGTCACCCCGCTTGGCAAGCTGAATGGTATATACAGAATTGGAGACAAAGTATTTGGTTGTGGCGTATGAGATCGTCGATACGAGCATCAATGGCATAAACAACTCATAGCCGCCGCTGATCTCCGCGATCATAAAAATAGAGGTCAGCGGAGCATGAATAACGCCGGCCATGACTCCGGCCATGCCAACCAGTGCCATATTGGTGATAGATACATCTGCTCCCATCTGGTTCAGAACAATTCCAACCAGCAGACCAAGGTTCGCTCCTATAAAAAGAGAAGGAGCGAAAATTCCGCCGATACCTCCTGCTGCAAAAGTAAGGGTGGTTGCAATGGCCTTAAATAAAATAATCAGAACAAAAGCCAGCACAACCAGAAAAAAGTTGTGTTGCCAATTTTCATAAAGGGACCCATTGAAGAGCGCCGGGACATCTCCCCGTAAACTTGAATTAACGATTTCATAACCTTCACCGTACAGGGGTGGCAAAAGAAAAATAATGACACTCAGAAGCCCTCCTGCAACAAGCAGGCGTTTCCATATGCCGTCAACTTTTTCAAAAATTTCCGAGAAATAATTATACACTTTTGCAAAGTAGACAGATACCAAACCAGCGATCGCCCCAAGGATCAGATAAAGGTGAATCTGATCCATCTGGAACCTCTCCACCACCTGGAAGGAATAGAGTACATTCTGGCCCAGGAACAAGTAGGATGTAAGAGCAGCAGTCGCAGAGGCTATTAGCAATGGAAGCATGGCATACATGGTCAGATCCAGCATGAGCACCTCAATAGCAAAAACAATTCCTGCGATCGGTGCTTTGAAAATAGCTGATATTACGCCGGCACATGCACATGATATTAATAACGTAATCTCCTTGTAGCTAAGATTGAAGAGCCGTCCGATATTGGATCCTACTGCACCCCCGGTGGCGATCATCGGACCCTCCAGCCCCACCGATCCCCCAAATCCGACTGTCAGTACACTGGAAATAATGCTTGAGTAGAGGTTGTGTACACGGATGAAAGCATTGTTCCTGGATATAGCAAACAGAACTCCTGGAATTCCATGGCGGACCGGCTTCCTGTTGATGTATTTGATGAAAATCACCGCAAGGGTGATACCGGTGATGGGCAACAGGATGATCAGTATTTTTTCGTAATCACCTTCGATCGCTTTCGAAAGAGCCACCTCGATAAAATGAACCAGGTTTTTAATGATCACAGCAGCAAGTCCTACAGCAAGTCCCACAATACCAGCCACCAGGTAAAGGAACCTATGGCCCGACAAGTACCTCATTCTCAGATTACTGATACGATCCTGAATTGTAACTCTGCTCATTGCAGCATAAAAGTAATATTTCTCGATAAGGTTTTATTCAATCGTATGATTTTTTTACAACGTTTTTAAGAATCCGGAAAATTTAAGGTAACAACCGCATCACAGGGATAAAGTTAGACCGATCGGTCTGCTCAGGTAGCTTTAAAGCTATAAAACAATAAATTTGTTATATTCACATGCAGTATTTAACATTTAAATAAACATTTTGGCACGATTTTGCGTATAAGTATAATGATAGACTATTGTTTTTCATAGTGAAGTGAGAATTCGACAAATCATACTGTTTATATTTGTGCTGATTTATTTCTGCGATGCTGGTCATGCTCAGGGGCAGGCTGACCTGCCCGACAAGCCATTGATCCGTTTTGTGTCGGTAGATACCGTATCAGGAAAAACCATCATTAAATGGGAAGCGAGCCAGGCGCCATCGGTCATATCCTACAAGATATATACACTGGACATCAACACTTATCCTGTGACTGGGCAATTTCTGGATTCCGTTTCTTCGGGAACATTTTCTTATTGTTACCAAGCGGCCGATCAGAAACCACATATCTACACCGTTACCGCTGTTGACCAGTCAGGCAATGAAAGCCTGCTAAGCGGTAATTACCACAAATCGGTTCACCTTGACGTACAATATGATTCCTGCAGCAGGGCCATGTTGCTCGAATGGAACAAATACATTGGTTGGAAAAATAACCTCACCGGCTACCGTGTATATGTAAAATCTGATACAGGCGAATTTGAGCAACTTGTGCGTTTGGATACAAACGCTCTTTCATATGTACATCCTGAGATAGAGGAGAACAGGTACTATCAATATGCTATCGAAGCATATGACAATCAAGGAAATAAATCCACTTCAAATGTTCTGAAGTATTTCACTTATATGCCTCCGCCACCGGAATTCATTCATCTTAATTATGTATCCGTTCTTGATGAACGTACCGTAGAGATCTCTTTCTCGGCAGATCTTTCGGGTGAGATTAATGACTTTCTTGTTTCCAGGGCAAGTTCTCCCGAAGGTATCTTCACCCCGGTTCAAACACTTATTGATGTCACCGAACCCACAGTGCAGATCACTGATAATATCGTTACACGTGGTGAGCAATACTATTACAAGGTTGAGGCGCTTAACAGCTGTTATCAGCCAATTGCTGCCTCCAACCTGGGGAATAACATTTTTGTACGCGGATCTGCTGAAGGTTCTCTGATAAAACTTGAGTGGACACCTTATCATTATTTTTCATCCGGACTCTCAAACTACACGGTATTCAGAAAGAATAAATATGATGAATATGAGGTGGTGCAATCGATACCACCGGGATCCGCAAGCTTTACTGAGGATATCAGGTTTTCGGCTGCTGCGGAGATTTCCGGACAGGTAAACTATTTTATTGAAGCGCATGAAAATGGAACCAATCCCCTGGGAATCAACGGAACAAGCAGATCGAACGAGGTAGTTGTCAATGTGGAGACAAGGATATGGCTTCCCAATGCCTTTACACC
>CAYOVC010000160.1:0-6619 GCA_964407305.1 uncultured Bacteroidaceae bacterium
GTCAGGACCACAATGTTCGATGAGTCATGACCCCCAGAAAGCGAATAAACTGAAGTATTTCGGTTGCTTCGGAATGATGATACAGTCGAAGAAAAACAATTAAACTGCCAGCCGGCATGGCTCATACAGCGCTTTACCTGCTATCAACATGCAGGTCAAGGTTGGAAAATTCTTTTGAAACCTTAAAATCATATTCGGGGTAATCGTAGATCGGTATCCGTTTCTCGGTTTGTCCGAGCGAATAACCAAACAGTCCTTCATAGTCGTCCGGACTCTCTCCCAACTCCTCAAGCTGGTTGAGGTATTCGTGGATCGATTTCGACTCTATGATAATCACCTTACCCATTTTATGTATAATGGGACTGTGCTCCCGGGTTTCGTCATGGTCAAATTCCAGGATGCGCCGGCCATAGCGTGTAATCCCGATTACCCTGAACGACAGGCTTTTTCCTACGCCGGGCAGGTTCAGTACGTTCCTGTCGGTAGCCAGGAACGGAATATGGGCATACCGTCTCAATGCTTCGATATTTTCAACCATCATGCCGGCCTCGTTTGAAAAATCCCTGATGGTACCGTAATGCTCCTCTTTAATCTCACCAATGACCTTCTCTTCCAGTTCTTCCTGCACCACCCTCGCATTTGGGGCGAAGCTAAAGTTGTTTTCCATGTAGCCCTTTACAGTAAAGGTGTAATAGGGTAGCACGCCTATATCGTTCAGCACTTTTCTTAATTTAGCCGAATGTCCGCGTCTTGATGCAGCGGTAGTAAATACAAGCTGGTTGGTAACGATCCATCCTGCAGTAATCATTTTCCTGATGGCACTTGCCGCTTCAGGGGTGACCTCCATGGGTGAGACAAAATGGGTCTGAATAACAAACTGGCTGATACCGATTGCTGATGCTTTTTCCCTGAAGTTTCGAAGGATGTCCACAAGGTTTTCAGTAATCCGTTGGGGGAGGTATACCGGAAGCCTGGTACCAAACCTGACCCTCACGATCTCAGCCATCTTTGCACCTTCCGGCAGAGCGGCGTTCCGCTCTCTTTTGCGCCTGGCCATCTCATATATCTCCTCCAGGATATGCTCTATTGTGTTGTCGGAACTCATAAATGCATCCCCGCCCGTAATCAGGATATCCCTGAGCTGTGTATCCTCCTCGTAATACTTCATCAGGCGTTTCAGCTTGTCGGGCCACTTTTCGTCCGGCTTCAACTTATCAAGGTTGAAATTCAGTCTGCCCGACTGGAAATCATACATGCGCTGACAGGAGGAGCAGAGTCCGCCGCATGCCCGTCCCATTGAATCAGGAATGAGGATGGCCACTTCGGGATACCTTCGGTGAACGTTGTTGTGGGAAGGGAGAATCCATCCTGCAGCGTTTGGTTTACCCGGTTCAACCTTGTCCTCCTTCTCCCATGCAACTATATTACCGAATTCTTCCACGAGCTTTTTGCTGTAAAGAATATAGTATCTGATAGCAAGGTCCGCACCAACTGCAAAATAGGGAACCCTCACGTGCAGCAGGGAAAGGTAATATGGGTTGACAAAGAAAGGGATGCCCGATGCTTTCGCCTCTTCAAGGATCTTCATCGTGTCGGGATCAAGTGAGGAACCGAGCATCTCGTTCAGCAGTTCAGGAGAACGGATGGCAAAATGGAGATGAAACTTATATTCATTCCACCATTGCTGCATTTTTGTGAGCTTTTGGCTAAAGGATTCATTCTCATCGAAAAAGTACTTTGAGCTGGTAATCTCCCCGTTGTCGAGTTTGTCGATCAGAATCTGTATGATTCTCATTTTATTCTCTTCCCGCAGCTGCACGATCCGCGGATCCAGTCCGTCAGGATAACGCTCCATCCATTTTTCAACCTGTTCCCGGGTAGGATGCTGCCTCAGGCTTTCACCCCTGAGTTGTCTGAACAGTTGGATCATATCCTTGAAGAAGCCCGGTTTGGCTCCCCCGGTACCTTTGTTTGCCGCCAGCCAGAGCAGCCGCATGGGGTTACTCACAGCGATTTCACCGCGGAGGTTCAGGTCGGGATACTGTTTTCCGGCGTGATCGATATAATCGAGGATCCTGATGATCGCATAATCGCGCCATTCCAGTTTTTCGAACAGTTCCCTGGTTGGATGTGCGGAGTGATAGAAGCTGAATGCATCTTTTCTCTCCTTTAATGTTTTTTCGATCCACTCTTTCACCCCGACCCTCACCTCTGTCTCGTTCCGGGAATTCCTGAGTATCTCTTCCAGGTCAGGGTTCTCATTCAACAGCTTCTTGAGAAGCCTGTGCGATTCAACATTGATAGCGATCCTGTCAAGTTTTTCAATCTCAGTCATGATATATCAGGATTTCCGGATAAGTTACTAAAATTAGGTGCAGGATAAAAAAAATTTGTTGATAATTTATCATGTTTTCCGATATCCCGGAGATTAAGGTGCCTACCAGTACTATAACAGTCACTATCGTTGTGCTGGTAATTATTCCGCTGGGTATCGGAATGTTGTTCAGGCACTTCAATGAGGTACTTGCCAAAAGACTTATACCGGTGTTCAGTATTCCTGGCGTTGTTGCGCTGCTGATCCAGGACTCTATGGGCGATTTTCACTCCTCCATGTTCTGGGTATCCGGAATGTTTGGGCTTACGATGTATCTTGCCGGACTTATTGCTATCAAGGTATATCCGAAAATATTACCGGTGAATGAAAAATCTGAATGAGAAACCCAGGATTGAATATCTGAACAGGATTATGCCGAAAGCGCTGGAGTATTATAACAGCAGGAAGCTCTAGTGAGCTGCCTGTATTCAATGATTCGAGCCTCTCAGGGGACTTGAACCCCCGACCTGCTCATTACGAATGAGCTGCTCTGCCAACTGAGCTAAAGAGGCATTACCGGGTACAAATATCTGAATAAAAAATAGAAAATCTTTCTTTTTCGAAAATGAACTCCTTTGCTGATTGAACATTTTAAGTTGAGCAGACGAAGAAGATGAGCCGATTCAGATGCATCATTGAGGGCTGAACTGCTAATTTAGATAAGCCTCCCTGCAAAAAGTTGTTAGTTCAGATTAAAGGAAACGCTGCATCTTACCGTGGTATAATTCAGGTCGTGCAGACCCTGCTGGTACATGAATCTGTAACCGGTCTTCCCAGCGGTTCTTTTTTCGATGACGAACCTGTAAACCAGCGGTCTGTCGCCGTTGTTAAAATAACCGGCAAAACCTGTGAGCTGATGCTGGATATTTATCTTTCTGAAAGCTGTAAGGATCCCTGCTCCATAAAGAAAAGCATCGTTCTGATAGCGGTTTTTTGTATATGTCTGGTAGGAATAGAATCCCGCTTTTGCATAAAATCGATGGTATTGGATCTTTTTTCCCTGCGTGTTGATTCGTTTTCCCAGTGTTGCATCAAACCAGTATCCCGGTGTATCTGTGTGCCTGGCTCCATCGAGGTTGGTTCCCGATGCTGTTTTAATATTGGCAGAGACCATCAGATCGGGAAGGCGGTCGTGGTCCATGATCATCTGCACATAGGTGGTTATATAGATATCACCAAAGCTGTATCCCTCCGGCTTCAGTTCCCGGGATCGTCTTAAATCCCGGGTGATTGTATCGGTCTGGTAAACTTCCACAGGACGATAGCTGACCTGCATTGAGGCCCTGTCAGAGAAGAGCGGGAAGTTATAGCTCAAATAAAGATTGGCTGTCTGATCGCCTTTGCTGTAGTGTCCCTCGAGTCCGGTTTCAATATGGTGCCCGGCCGGAATGTTTCCACTATACATTTCGGGTACCGGCAAAGCGTTAGGTCCCATATAGCCCGGAGAGAGGATCAGGTATTCGATCCAGCTTTTTGATCCGTCGTAATCATGCTTTTTGTTCCACCATTGATAGTCTGTCTGACCGGAAAGGTTACATGAATAAATTGTCAGCAAGAAAGTGATAATCAGAATTTTTATTAAAATGTACCCACGCATGCTTGAAAAAGGAGTATAGGTGCAATTTGATTTGATAATTGCAAATATACAATCTTTTCAAAGTATTGCTAATTGACATTGCTACCTGTACAGAATTTTTGAATCAGTAGGATAAGAAAAAAAATGCAACGTACAATTGAATACATACAATACTAAGGAATGGTTAAAGATTCCTTTTTATAGAGATCAATGTATGCTTCCGTTGTGTATTCCGGACTGGTAATTTTATTGTCCGGGTCCAACCAAACAGTAATAGTTTGTCCGCCATATTGCGAAGAGGGCAGATTATGGCTAATAGGGTCAGTTTCGAACCAAAGGCCCATTCCATCCGGATTGATATTCGCAATTTTCTTGTCATTATAGATTTCAGTTTCGCCGGACATGATTTTGTACTCAATTTCAATTGATTCACCTGCGAATCCATATTGAATTTGAGCTGCAAATGTTATAACATCGTTGCTGTATTTAGGATTATCAGCAAAGCCGACAAGTCCTTTCAGGTCGCTATCGGGATCAGAATTACAGCTGATAAAGATTGTTGATGCAACCATGAATGCTAGTAAAACGCAGGTTTTTTTCATTTAATTACTTTTATTAATTGATATTGAAAGGTAGCCCTATTACTTGAGTTAAATATTAATTTTAGATGAAATAATTCTTAAAAAATGACTTTAAGGAAATGAATTATATAGCGGAGAAAGGGGGATTATTTACATGATCCCCTGAAAGGAGGGCTTCAATAATGGATAATCCACGCTGCTCCCAAGGTCGCAGCTCGGTTTATTGTTCCTTCATCTCTTATGAAAACTCCTTACAGTCGTTTTCAAAGAGTTTCAGAAACAATAAACCCCCTCCAGCTGGTGCTGTCGGGGATTATCCGCTATTGGCGGAGAAAGGGGGATTATTTACATGATCCCCTGAAAGGAGGGCTTCAATAATGGATAATCCACGCTGCTCCCAAGGTCGCAGCTCGGTTTATTGTTCCTTCATCTCTTATGAAAACTCCTTACAGTCGTTTTCAAAGAGTTTCAGAAACAATAAACCCCCTCCAGCTGGTGCTGTCGGGGATTATCCGCTATTGGCGGAGAAAGGGGGATTCGAACCCCCGGTTCGCGCAAGGCGAACAACGGTTTTCGAGACCGCCCCGTTCGACCACTCCGGCATTTCTCCGCTGCAAAGGTAAAAAAATGGTGATTACGTGGTGTTGTTGCCGTGATGTTTAGGTACTTTTCGGGGCCGAACTTATCATCCAAAATACATGATCCCTTTCATAATCAAAAAAGTAAGCACAGTTACGTGTGTATAATCTCCCAGAATGATGATGACGTTCATCCTTCTTTGCGGGAACCTAATGGATGCGAGAAAAAGCAGCAGCCAGTCATTGGGCAGCGGTATAAAGCTTATGTAGATATAAGAAAAGAGCGGAATAAATTTTTCGAGCTTATGGTGGCTGAAGTAGTGGGCCATATTGCTGATCGCCCGGTCCACCTTCCCGGAGATCATATCCCTGCCCTTGCGACCGAAATAGAAGAGGAACATATCTCCCAATGCCAGGCTTGTGCCGGTGATAAGGGCCAGCAACCAGGGGTTGAGTCCGCCGGTAATAAAGGCGATCAGCAAGCTGTAAAAAGAGACAGCGGTAAAGGCTGAAAAACCTGCGAAAAACGATACAATGAAGGCCACGATGTAGCCGTTGTTGATTCCAATGATATTCAGGATCTCTTCCGGACTGGCAAAGAGCCAGATAGCTGTAAAGACGATGAAGAATGTGGCAAGGAAAAGAAAGAGGGTGATCTTTCTTCTCTTGATCTTTATTTCTCTGCTAACAGCTTCTTCTTTGGGTCTTGTGCCGATCCATGTCGTTGCGCTGACTGAAAAGAGAAAGATGATTGCCAGGATTGCCGTGATCCCTTCCAGGAGGGAAAGCAGTGCTTCGATACTTAACTCCCCTGTGGATATTGCAGTGAGAAGATGACCGGCAACCAGGAAAAGCTCCATGGTTACAAGTACCATGTAGGCGGTTCTTGCCCACTTTCTTTTGGAGAGTATCTTGAAAATCAAAAAGGTCGCCATCACCAGGTAGGGCACCATCGCAATAAAGATAAGTATCTGCGGATCAAAAAATACGGAATAGACCAATACCGAGCGTATAATACCCAGGATGGTCGCAAGCAATAGAAAGAATACTCCTGCGATGATCTCCTTAGGAATAACGGAAACTGTCTTATTTGTAGTTTTTAATTTTGCCACGCCATAAACTTTCCCGGACACTATGAACAAATTTACATTTTTTTGCTGAACGGGTTTCTTTGGTTGTTGTGGATAGGTATATATGGATTTTTCTATTCACAGTGCGTCGGAGCAATATACCCGCTGAAGGCAGTCGGTACAGAACCATGATCATTGATATTGGGAGTAGAGGTGTAACGGTTTTTTTATATTTGTGGTCTGAACGTAAAATTGCACGGTATGGATCTTTCAAGGGATAGGGCACTGGAGCTGTTGCGGGCCCATGTGAAAAATGAAAAAATGATTATTCATTCTCTCTGCTCGGAGGCGGTGATGCGCGCTTTGGCCCGGCGCCTGGGACGCGATGAAGAGAAGTGGGGGTTAACCGGACTGCTGCATGATATTGATGTGGAGGTTAC
>CAYOVC010000161.1:0-6617 GCA_964407305.1 uncultured Bacteroidaceae bacterium
CCTGCGGTTCATAGAGGCAGTGGACATCCTTGAAAAGTCCCTGGCCTATGGAAAACACGATCCCGTGATAAGGGCACGCACCTATTACTGGCTTGGTGAGGCGGCATACCGTGCAGGAGAGCTCGCGATGGCTCGCACCTATTTTGAGGAGTTCCTGAACGAGCCGTTTGCGCACCGGCAGGATGAATATGCACTGGCCAATTACAGCATGGGGTATATCGCCTTCGATGAGGAGCGGTACAGTGATGCAGAGAGGTGGTTCGCCACCTACACACGGTCGGAGAAGGATGCGACCTCTTCGACACTGTCGGATGCCTATAACAGGCTGGGCGACTGTAAGTTTGTGCAGCAGGACTACTGGCGGTCGATTGAGCAGTACAACGAGGCGATCAGGCTGGGAAGGTCCGATAAGGATTATGCCTATTTCCAGAAGGGGTTTACATATGGGATCCTGAACAGGCCGGAGCAGAAGCTGGAGGTGATGCAGAGCATCGTGAGGGATCTGCCGAATTCACACTATGTGGATGACGCACTGTTTGAAGCGGCCCGCACCCATGTTTCGCTGGGAAACAGCGGTGCAGCTATGACCGAATACAAGCGGCTCGTTAACGATTACCCCAACAGCAGCTACCTTGCAAAGGCGCTTACACAGCTCGGACTGATCTATTTTAACCAGGGTGATTATAACGAGGCCATCGGTTATTATACCCGCGTGGCACAGGATTATCCCGGGTCGCCTGAGTCCGACAATGCCCTGCAGAGCCTGGAGACAATCTATGTGAGGAACAACAATATTGACGGGTACCTGGCCTTCGTGAATGAACTGGGCAGGGATATCTCGAACAAGCAGCAGGACTCGCTGATGTATGCCGCTGCTGAGAATATCTATGGCAGCGGCGACTGCCGGGCAGCCATTGAGTCGCTCAACAAGTACCTGGGGAACCATCCGAATGGCAATTACCTGCTGAATGCGCACTATTACAAGGCCGATTGTCACCTGAAACTGAACCAGCCCAATGAGGCACTCAGCTCGCTGGATTATATCGCATCGCAGCCGCGTAATATGTTCTCGGAACTGGCCCTGGTAGCTTCATCGAGCATTTATTTTTCGAATAAAGATTATAACAAGGCTGTGAACCAGTACCTCAGGCTGCTTGAGATCGCCAGCGACCCTGCCAATATAAGGGATGCACGCGTTGGGGTGATGCGGTGCTATTACCGGCTGGAGGAGTATTCCAACGCAATCTCTGCGGCGGAAGAGGTGCTTCGCATGGAAAAAAGACCTGCTGGCGCAGAAAGAGAGGCCTGGTACCTGATCGCTAAATCCTATATGGCCATGAACAGGCCAGAAGCTGCCCTGGAGTACTTTCGCAGAAACGCCGTTGATGTGAGTTCCAATGAAGGGGCGGAGTCGAAGTACAGGGTTGCTGAGATCATGTTCAAGCAGGCGACAGGGCCGGGGAGGACAGACAGTGAGCGCCTCACGGAGGTTGAGAACGAAATATACGATTTTATCGATATGAATACACCCCACCAGTACTGGATGGGGAAGGCCTTTTTATTGCTTTCTGACGTGTACCTCGGACTGGATGATGAGTTCCAGGCCATCCATACGCTGAAGAGTATTATCGACTACTATACCATTCCGGATGACGGAATCGTGGCAGAGGCTAAAAAGAGGCATGACAACCTCGCTGCCCGGGTCGACAGTCAGATTTTTGAGGAGATCGATACGGTAAATGATTTACAATAATGTGCTAATGTTGATGTTATGATAAATAATAGAAATATACTGGTTGCTTTGCTGCTGCTGCCTGTGCTGGTAATGGCCCAGCAGGAGGAGGTAAGGGTTGTGAAGCCATATACCCCGACACTTTCGGGAGCGGAAAAACTGCAGGTCCTGCCACAAATCGGCGATTCGGTGGCGTATGACCGGCCGGAGTTCGAGTATTCGATCTTTTCGAAAAGATATGAAACAGATTACCGCGTAACGCCTATAAGGCCCGCAAGGATGGTGAAGCCGGAGCTCGACAGGTTGTACAAGAGTGAGCTGAAGCTGGGTGGGGGCAATTACCTGACCCCCCTGGTCGAACTGCGGATCAACCAGGTACGGTCGAGCAACGGTACACTCGGGGTAATGCTGAAGCACCACTCCATGAATGGCAGGGCCAGGCTGGCGAAAGACAAAAAAGTGGACGCCGGCTTCAATGAGAACCAGTTCAATGTTTCAGGGAAGCGGTTCGGAAAAAGAACAATATTTGGATACCATGCAGGGGCCTCCTATAATTCCTATGTACATTATGGCGTGGATACCGCATTTGCTGATTCTGTAAGCAGGGAGGGTATGACGCATCCGTTCTTCAATGCACATGGCGCCGTTGGGTTCCAGTCGGCCCGTCCCGACTCGTTTCACCTGCAGTACAACGGTACCCTGAAGTATGATTTTTTTACGCACGAATTTGACCAGATGGAGCACGGGGCCGTGCTTGATGGAACGGTCGACCAGCTGTTTGGCGGTTTCAGGATCGGCGGTGATGTGGGATTAAGCTATTTTGGTCACCAGGCCGATTGGGACACGCTGCTGACCAACCAGTGGATGATCAAATTGAATCCCTATATCACAAAATCCAGTGCGGAGTGGATGTTCAGAGCCGGACTCAATACCTATACGGAGATTCGCAACGGGGAGGTCACACCCCGCATCTATGTGAAAGGTAAATTCTCGTTCAACATCGTGAAGGAGGCGTTGGTGCCCTATTTCGGGGTGGATGGTTTCCAGGAGACCAACAATTATATGAAGATCACGCAGGAGAACCCGTATATTGTTCCCGGACTGGTAGTTACGCCCACCAACCACCGGATCATTGTGTATGCCGGACTCAGGGGAAAGATTACCGATTACCTGGCATGGAACTTCAGGGGATCCTATTCATCTGTTGACGATCAGTACTTCTTTGTTACCGATACGACCAATTACCTGCAGAACCAGTTCGTTGTGCGGTATGACGATATGACCGTGATGAATGTCTATGGGGAGCTGAACATCGCTCCCACCGAATCCCTCCGGGTCTTTTTAAAGGGGAATTTTTATGATTACCAGATGACCAGGGAGCGCGAGGCATGGTACAAACCCGGTTTTGACGCAAGCCTGCAGGCGCGTTACAATATTGGCGACAAGATCCTTGCAGATGCCGGGTTATTCGTGATCGGACCGCGCTACTATCCTTCCCTGGTGGAGGGGGGCGATCCGGAGAAACTCAATACGACGGTCGATCTGAACCTGGGGGCAGAGTACCGGTATACAAAAATGCTCTCCTTCTGGGCAAAGTTCAACAATATTACTGCGCAGCCCTATTACCTGTGGAACAATTATCCCTCCTACAGGTTCAGGCTCATGCTTGGATTTACTTATGCAATGTAAACGTCAGTACAACTTCTGTTGTAGTCTGTTGTGTGAGTGCTTAGGCTCATGCCCGGATTTACTTACGCGATATAGATATATTGTGTATCTTTGAGGTAGACCAACATCTGAAATCATGCACTTGCGAAAATTAACGTTCCGGGAGAACGAGGGAAAGAAGATTGAGTGGCTCATCGACGATGTTCACCTGGGTAAGATCAACCTGATCGTTGGACAAAACTCCAGTGGGAAAACCCGCACGCTGAACGCCGTTTCTGAAATGGTGGATATGCTGAAGGGAAGCCGAAAGATTCCGAAGATGCCCGGAAAATACAAGGTATCTTTTATGAAAGATGAGCAGGAGGTGTTGTTGGAATTTGAGTATGACAAAGGTGTGATAAGGAACGAACTTTTGGTCTGGAACGGTGAAAAAGTGCTGGAAAGGGGAGGGGACGGTTCCGGATGGATCATCTACATGGGAGGTAAGGAGAAGATTGCCCTTGAATTCGGTATTGCGGAGAACCAGATGGCTTGCTTTGCGAAGCGCGACAAATTGCAGCACCCTTTTTTAGAGGATATTCACCGGTGGGCGTTGAATATGCGCAGGTTTAATTTCAGCGGGAACCTGGGGAAGAACAGTTATATGCTGAAGGGAGTTTTCGAAGAGGATGAGATAGATTTCAGCGATACAAGGGCCTCACTGGTGCCTGAACTCTACATGGGCATTGAAAAATTCAAAGATTTCAGGCAGCAACTAGTGGCGGACATGAATAAGATCGGATATCAGCTTGAAGATGTTGGTATTGCTCAGTACTCCGATAAAAACCGGCGTTCGGAGCAGGACCGTTTCGCGGTATACACCACAGAGTCCGGACTGGAGAAGCAGGTTACTCAGAACGATATGTCGCAGGGGATGTTCCGGGCGTTTAGTGTCATCGTACGTTTGAATTTCTATATCTCTGATGGCCGGACCGGTTGTATTGTGATTGATGATATCGGTGAGGGGCTTGATTTTTCAAGGGCGAAATTATTGGTCAACCTGTTGGTAAAGAAGGCCGAATCATCAGGTATCCAGCTGATCATGTCGACCAACGACTCCTTTATCATGAACTCCGTGGCCATAGAGAACTGGGCGGTGATGCAACGGGATGGAAACAAGATCAGCCTGTACAATTATGAAAATTCGAAGGAGATCTTTGAGGAGTTTAAGTTCACGGGACTGAACAACTTTGATTTCTATGCCAGTGAATTCTTCAAATCCGGATTCAAAGAGAAGGAAGATTGAGACGAATTGCCATATTTGTTGAGGGACTTACCGAGCAGATCCTTGTCAGGCGTATGCTGGAATCGGTATTGAAAAACAGGGATATCGCCATTCAGACAGTCAAAATTTCCGGTGGACATAATGCACGGATCTCATTTACGGTGATGGAGGCTGCCAGGGTAAACCGAAACACCGGCTACTACGTACTTATTTACGACTGCGGGGGTGAGACGAATGTGAAGGGTTACCTGATGACACAAAGGCAGAGTCTTGTTGACAAGGGGTATACCTGCATTCTTGGGTTGCGTGATGTATATCCCAATTTTTCTTTTGATGAAATTCCAAAGCTGAGGAAGGGACTGAACTACCAGGTTCCCCAGAAAGGCGCCCTCACACGGATACACCTGGCTGTTATGGAGACGGAAGCATGGTTCCTGGGGGAGTATACCCATTTTTTAAAGGTTTCAAAAAAGCTGACACCCGGATTTATTGAGAAGCACCTTGGTTTTAATCCCCGCACAGGGAACATGGAAGAGCGTGAAAGGCCGGCAGAAGATATGAAGCAGGTGTACAGGTTGGTCGACCACGATTATACGAAGAAGCGGACAAGACTCAATATTATTATCAATAAGCTTGATTTTCAGTTTTTTACCGGTCGGCTGGCCAAAAAGATGAGCAGTCTGGGTGAATTTACAGCTGCGCTTGACCGGTTTTTTAAGTAGGTATTTTGCTGTTTTTAACAGACGTGTCTGTTCGTGCCTAAGAGATCATTGAAGCACTGTTTTTTAACCAAATTCATGTTAATAACTTCACTGATTTTCAGCACTTTTATTCATGGTTTTTTGTGGTTTTTTTACTATTTTTGATAGGATTTTAAACAGACCGGTTTTTGGGTATTATCTTATTGGTATTTAAGAAGTTGATAACTGTTAAGATCGCATTGATGATTTGGGTTGTTGGGTTATCTGCAGGTACAGGTGGACAATCACAGTTTTACCCCAAAAATTATAACTGGTGGCAGTTTTTTTTCAGCATGAAAAAATGTTGAATTAGATATTCATGTTTAATTATTTATAGAGAAGGAAAATGGACAAGACAAAAGGGAGTATACCTGAGAAGTTGAAGAATGCGTATTCGGCTGACAGTATCCAGGTACTTGAGGGATTGGAAGCGGTAAGAAAGCGACCCTCTATGTATATTGGAGATACAAGTGAAAAGGGATTGCATCATCTGGTTTATGAGGTAGTTGACAATTCAATTGATGAGGCGCTTGTCGGATACTGCAACAATATTTCGGTGATCATCAATGAAGATGGTTCTGTCACTGTTGAGGATGACGGGCGGGGAATACCGGTTGATATTCACGAAAAGGAGAATCGCAGTGCACTGGAGGTTGTTATGACAGTATTGCACGCCGGTGGAAAATTTAACAAGGAATCATATAAAGTTTCAGGCGGCTTGCATGGGGTGGGTGTCTCCTGTGTGAATGCGCTGGCACAGTATCTGAAGGCAGAGATACACCGTGATGGTTTGGTCTATGTGCAGGAGTACCGGTGCGGTGTTCCGCAGGCACCTGTGAAGGAGATCGGCACCACTGACCGCTCCAGTACAATAATTACTTTTATGCCTGATAAAGAGATATTTAGTGTAACTGATTTTAAATATGAGATATTGGCATCGAGGCTTCGGGAGCTGGCATTTCTGAACAAGGGTATTCGGCTCTCGATCGAAGACCAGCGCGAATTAGAGGAGAACGGAAATGGCAATGGGAATGGAGATGGGAACGGGAACGTGAATAGTAACGGATCGGGGGAACCTCATTACAGGACGGATCACTTTTACTCGGAAGAGGGATTGAAGGAGTTTGTTGCATTCCTTGATGCCACCCGTGAGAAGCTCATAGAAGAGGTGATACATATTGATACTGTTAAAAATGATGTACCGGTTGAACTG
>CAYOVC010000162.1:0-6573 GCA_964407305.1 uncultured Bacteroidaceae bacterium
CGCTATCTTCAGTTTTGTATTCCCAGTTTTGTAATACCTGCAAAGTCCGGTGAGACCGCATTCATCGCAGTGCGGTTTTTTTGCTGTGCAGACATATCTTCCATGAAGGATCAGCCAATGATGCGCTTTGTGTAGAAGGAGTTCGGGAATGTATCTGACAAGTTGCTTTTCAGCTTCAAGAGGTGTTTTTGCACGTGTCGTTAGCCCTATTCTTTCAGCAACCCGGAAAACATGGGTATCAACAGCCATTGCCGGTTTTTTAAAGACAACCGAAAGAATGACATTCGCAGTTTTGCGACCAACACCGGGTAATTTTTGCAGATCTTCAAGGTTTTCAGGGACATTCCCATCAAAGTTTTTAACCAGCGATTGCGCCATTCCGACAAGGTGTTTTGCTTTGTTATTGGGGTAAGAGCAACTTTTGATATAATGATAGACTTCCCCGGGTTCACTTTCGGCCAATGCATAAACAGTTGGAAATTTTTCGAACAACTTTTTTGAAATGATATTGACACGCTTATCGGTGCACTGGGCAGATAGTATGACGGCCACGATCAGTTCATATGGAGTGCTGTAATGTAACTCCGTTTCTGCAACTGGTATCGCCTGCTCAAAATAGCTGATCACTTTCTCATATAACTCTGCTTTTCTCATAGACTTACCTCAAAAGCTTTAACGGGTCCTAATGTAGTATTTTTTTATTTTATTTATCAGAAATGATCTCTTCTGAAAATTCCGGGAAAATATTCAATTCTTACGGATTGTAAATTTAAAAAGGGATTGAACATTTATAGATTTTCAATAAACAGGGATCAGTGCTTATAATCTTTGGGTTTTTGAATAATTATAGTTACGTTTGTACAGTCATATTATGAACAAAAATTTTGGTACATATTATTTCTTTTTTCAGGGTGTCGGATAAGATGTCGGGCTGATATCATTGATGTACCCGGCGTAACCGTCGGGTTTTTTTGTTTATAAGCGGTTGTTCGCAGCAGACAGCTTGTGTTAAGAATTCTATTTTCAATTAAATACTGATCATGAAACGAATAGCGATTCAGGGTGGATACGGGGCCTTTCACGAATTGGCTGCTCACAAATATTTCAGGCATGAGGAGATTGATATATTACCCAGGGATTCGTTTTCCGATTTATTGACTTCGCTGAAGGACCATAAAGCTGATTACGGTATTATGGCCATTGAGAATTCGCTTGCAGGCAGTATATTACCCAACTATAACTTATTGAAGGATACGTCTATGCGGATCATCGGTGAGGTTTACCTGAGAATCAGGCAGAACCTTGTTGCCCTTCCTGGTGTCGGGATAGAAAGTATCAGAGAGGTTTATTCCCACCCGATGGCTATTTTACAATGTGGACTATTTTTCAAAAATTATCCGCATATACGGTTAATTGAAAGTGTTGACACAGCCTTAAGCGCTGAAGATATCAGCACCAATCGTAAGACTGATACCGGTGCGATCGCCAGTCGCCTGGCAGCTGAAAAGTACGGCCTTCAAATACTCGCAGAAGGAATTGAGACCAACAAAATGAATTATACCCGCTTTCTTATACTTACGGAGAATGGAACAGCTATCGAAAAGGGTAACATCAATAAATCATCCATCCATTTTGCATTGGCGCACAAGATCGGCTCTCTCTCAAAAATACTATCTATCTTCTCTTTTCATGAGATCAACCTTGCAAAAATTCAGTCAACACCCATTATCGGCAAAGACTGGGAATATCAGTTTTATGTTGATCTCGAAGTGAATGATTACGAAATGTATCTGAACGCCCTGAAGTCGATCAAGCCTTTCACCAGGGGACTCATGGTTATGGGTGAATACAGGAAAGGTGAAGTATATTTTGAATAACGAATATTAATTATGGTTGTAGATGTCGAATTAAAACCTTTAAATATTAAAGGATTAGGGAACAAAAGGCCGCTGATAATGGCCGGGCCCTGCAGCGCTGAATCTGAGGAGCAGGTCCTTGATACGGCCCGCAAAATTGCGGAACTGGGAGTTCCCATTTTTCGTGCAGGTATCTGGAAACCCAGAACAAGGCCCAACGCATTTGAGGGTGTGGGTAGCGTGGGATTGCCATGGCTGCAGGAGGTGAAAAAGCAAACAGGCATGCTTGTCTCTACCGAAGTAGCGAATGTTAAACATGTGTATGAAGCACTCAAATATGGTATTGATATTATATGGATCGGCGCCAGGACATCTGCCAATCCATTTGCTGTGCAGGAGATTGCCGATAGCCTCAGGGGAGTGAAAATGCCAGTTTTTGTTAAGAATCCTGTTAATCCTGATGTCGATCTCTGGATCGGTGCAATTGAAAGGATCAACCAGGCAGGTATTGAGCAGATCGCAGCCATTCACCGGGGGTTCTCAAGCTATGAAAAAACAATGTACAGAAATGCTCCACACTGGCAGGTGCCCATCGAACTCAGAAGACGCATACCCGATCTGCCCATTATCACTGATCCGAGCCATATCTGCGGAAACAGGGAGCTGATCTATGATATCAGTCAGAAAGCCATGGATCTTAATTTCGACGGACTCATTATTGAAACCCATCACCATCCCGACAAAGCATGGAGCGATGCAAGTCAGCAGCTAACACCTGAGGCCCTCAAAAATGTGCTTGACAGGTTGATAATGCGCGATCCGGAAGTAGACGAGGAATTAATGCTTACACTCGCCGTATTGCGCGACAATATTGATAAACTTGACGACAGGCTCATTGTTCTGATTGAAGAGCGAATGAAGGTGGTGGAAAACATCGGCAGGTACAAGAAAGAGAATAATATCACTATCTTGCAGAATAAAAGGTGGGATGATATGTTAAGAAGCAGGTTGATCCTGGGTGAAAGAAAGGGGTTGAGTGAAGATTTCATCAGCAAGGTTTTCAGAGCAATACATCAGGAATCTATTAATAAGCAAACCCGCATAATGAACGAGGATTAGCTTCATGACCGAGATATCTCTAAATATTGATGGACATGTTACCCCTGTTCTTATAGGCAGGAACCTGATGGAAAAACTGGCGGATTTTGCCGGTCAGCACCCCATCCTGATCGTGGATGAGAATGTTTACAACCTGCACAAACCGGGTTTCAATGGATTGTCTTGCATAACAATTCCCACCGGGGAAAAGCAGAAAACACTCTCCTTTGCCGAAGAGGTGATGCGCCAGATGATCCGGTTGGAGGCAGACCGGAATGCTTTCCTGGTTGGGGTAGGGGGTGGACTTGTTACCGACCTGGCAGGATTTGTTGCCTCTGTCTATATGCGTGGCATTCAATTCGGGTTTGTCTCTTCAACATTACTGGGACAGGTTGATGCCAGTATTGGGGGTAAAAACGGGGTGAATCTGGACGGGTACAAAAATATAATCGGTCTGTTCAGGCAACCTGAATTCGTCTGGTGTGATTTGGAACTGCTTAATACACTCGACCAAAGAGAGATGATATCAGGTTTAGCTGAGGTGATAAAATATGGTTCGATCCGTGACGCTCACCTTTTTGATTATCTTGAAAATAACCTTGATCAAATCCTGCAACGTCACCCTGCAGCCCTTGAAAATATTGTTGCAGTTTCTGCCGGAATAAAGGCAGAAATTGTACAGTCTGATCCGACTGAAAAGGGGGAACGGCGACTCCTGAATTTTGGTCATACCCTCGGTCACGCCATAGAAAAACTTACCGGGATGCTCCATGGTGAGGCAATTGCAGTTGGTATGGTATTGGAAGCCAGACTTTCGGTGAATTTGGGTTTTCTTAAAAAGAGTGAAATTGTTAGGCTGGAACATCTGATCCGTGCAGCAGGATTGCCCGCGAAAACAGATGTTCCCCCGGCAAAGCTTTATGACGTGTTGCTGAAAGACAAAAAAAGAGCCGGAGATAAAATACATATGGTGCTGTTGAGTAGCATTGGCAGTGCCTTTATCCATACAATGGATCTGAATTCAATTCAAACAGCTGTGCATGATTTGTATTAGTATCGGTAATATTAATTTGATCAGGGAGGTCAACTCCCTTCAGCCCTCCCTGGTAGAGATACGTTACGACATGATGAGGAGGGAGCCTGAAGAGGTGAAAGAATTGTTGGGTGACACTATACTCCAGGTGGCGACATGCCGGCCGGGACATTACAGGGATTCGCAGCGTTCAGATATACTGATAAGGGCAATCGCGGCCGGAGCGGTTTATGTTGATGTGGAGATTGAATCTTCCAGGGATTTCATTGGTGAGATAGCCCGCGCCGCGAAAACCAGACGAACGCACCTGATTATCTCCTATCATAACTTCAATGAGACACCCCAACGTGAAGAACTGTTGAAAATTCTCAGTGGTTGCTATGAATCGGGTGCAGATATTGCAAAAATATCCTGTACTGTCAATAGCAGGAGCGATGCAGCACGTTTGCTTTCTCTCTACGAAGAGCCAGGCAGAAAAATTGTTGTTGGAATGGGAGATTCCGGAAAGATTACGCGTCTTGCGGCCATTGAACTGGGAGCAGAGTTTACCTTTGCTGCACTCTCGGAAGATACTGCAACCGCACCCGGACAACTGACTTTTCTGGAGTTGACCGATCTTCATAAAAAATTGCATAACAGATGAACACATTCGGTAAATTATTCAGAGTAAGCATATTCGGCGAATCCCACGGGATGGTCGTTGGTATCCTCCTCGATGGTGTTCCTGCAGGTATCCCCTTGGATGAAGATGATCTTATTGCGGATCTAACCCGACGTAAAAGCGGTGCTGCCGGAACAACGCCAAGAAAGGAGGATGATATCCCGATGATCAGGTCAGGTGTCTTTAAAGGATTTACAACCGGGGCCCCGCTGATTATTGAGATAGAGAATAAAAATACACGGTCGCGGGATTATAGTGAGTTGAGAAAAACACCCCGACCCGGTCATGCCGATTTTACAGCTTTCAAAAAGTTTGGTGGTTATGAGGATTACAGGGGAGGGGGTCATTTTTCGGGCAGACTCACCACGGGAATCGTAGCAGCCGGTGCCATTGCCAGGAAGTTGATCTCCCCGGTAACAGTCGCTGCCTCTATACTGGAGGTTGGTGGAAGTACCGATATTCAAGCGGCAGTTAGTAAAGCTTTGCAAGAAAAGGACTCTATAGGAGGAATCATAGAGTGCCGCATAAATCAAATCCCTGGCGGGATCGGGGAACCATTCTTCGATTCTGTTGAAGCGGTTCTTAGTCATATGGTCTTCTCCATACCTGCGATTAAAGGAATTGAGTTTGGTACTGGTTTTGCTGCTGCCAGAATGCGGGGAAGTGAACATAATGACAGTTTTATCAGTAAGAGCGGAAAAACTGAAACAAACCATGCCGGAGGAATCAACGGTGGAATTACCAATGGAAATGAAGTTTTGTTCCGGGTTGCAGTGAAACCAACTTCAAGTACCCAGCAGACCCAACGAACAATGAATTTTGTTACCAATGAAATGCAGGAACTCAGCGTTGAGGGACGTCATGACACATGCATCGCCCTCCGGGTTCCGGTTGTACTGGAAGCTGCTACTGCAATTGCTACGGCTGACCTAATGATGCAGTCACAAAAAATCGACAGAATTATTCATCCAAAAGAAACAATCATTGATCAATGAGAATAGTAATTGTTGGCGCAGGTAATATGGGATCATGGCTCGTTGAGTCACTCTGCCTTGACTATGAAGTCGGTATTTATGATTCAGATCGGAGTAAGCTTAAGTATTTTTTCAATTCACGAAAATTTATCTACATGGAAGAGATCCATGATTTTATGCCCGATATGATCATTAATGCTGTCAGCCTTGAGAAGACAATACCAGTATTCAGGGAGCTTTTGCCCTATATTTCCCGCGATTGTATCCTTGCCGATATTACATCGGTAAAAAAGGGTCTGTCCGCATTTTACAGGGAAGCAGGCCATCGCTTTGTCTCTTCACACCCGATGTTTGGACCTACTTTTGGAGATGTAAGAAACCTGAGGAATGAAAACGCCATTATTATAAAAGAATCGGATCCTGAAGGTAAAGACTTTTTTCGTCGTCTGTATGAAGAGCTGAATATTCATATATACGATTACTCATTTGAGGAGCATGACAGGACCATTGCCTATTCTCTTTCATTGCCTTTCTCTTCATCCCTTGTTTTTGCATCTTGCATGCGAAAGCAAGATGCACCGGGAACCACCTTCCGCAAGCACAATGAGATCGCCAGGGGACTGCTTTCCGAGGATAATTACCTGCTTTCAGAGATACTGATGAGTCCATACAGTCTTGAGCAGGTGGAAAATGTTCGCGATAAACTGAACCAGTTGATTGAACTGATTAAAGTGGGTGATTCAGTTCCGTTTAACGCGCTTTTTGACCAGCTTCGAACAAACATTGGCATGAAACCTTAGCCCGGCATTATCAATGCTGCTGCTGAATACATAAGAGATGGAGATGTTCCCCGGTATCACTGTTTTTAATCATACAGGTGTAACTTTAAGATCTGCTCTGTTTTCCCTGTAATCCTGAACCTGTTATCAATTCGCAGGCCTACAATCCATA
>CAYOVC010000163.1:0-5321 GCA_964407305.1 uncultured Bacteroidaceae bacterium
GCTGAGCGCACGCTAATCTCCTATAAATTAAAACCGGAAGAGGCTGCCCTGCTTGGAGGACAGATCGCAGATGCTTTTGTTGCCCATTACAGAGGCGATGAAACAGCTGGTGACAACTACCTCGACCTGAAAGGTGTTGGTCTGAAAGGCAGGTTCATCATTCTTTTTAAGAAGAAATTGATCAAAAGTCTGTATCATGACCTTCCGCCGGCAGACAATGACCTGACAATCAATCTAAACAGACCGATGTAATCGGTTTTTGATCAGGTAGCAGTTTTTCGATAGTTGGTAATGGCGAGTGTAAGGATTAACACAGCGTAAATGCTGATACCCGCAAAATCGCGGCCGATATCAGCAATCCCTGACCCTTTCAATAATATCATGCGGATCACACGCATGAAATAGGCCACCGGGTTAAGCACGTTAAGCTTCTGTGCCCACAGCGGCATACTTTCCTGCGGTGTGAAGACCCCGCTCATCAGGATAAAGGTGATCATAAAGAAAAAGGCTACAAACATCAGCTGTTGTTGTGTCGCAGAAAAAGTGGAAAGGAACAGTCCGATCGACAGGACCACTATGACATATACCGAGGCAAACCCGAACAACAGCAGCAGACTGCCCTCCACTGGAAGGTTAAACAGCAGTCGACCGAGAACCAGTCCGAATGACAATTCAAACATGGCGATGATCCAGAATGGCAGTAGCTTTGCCACGATGAACTGGTATTTTTTCATTGGGGTGACATTCATCTGTTCAGCGGTACCCAGCTCTTTTTCTCTAACCAGATTCAGGGCTGTCAGCAACATCCCGATCATGGTCACCACGATCACCAGGATCCCGGAGAACATATAGATCTTGTAATCCATCAGCGGATTGAACCAGTATGCAGTGGAGATATCCAGCTCCAGTATCATGCCATCCCCATTCACCCCAAACCACTCCGACCTCAGGTCCCGTGCGAAGTCGTTAACAATGCTGCCTGAATATGCATTAATGAGTCCGGCTTCGGTAGCATTGATCGCATTAATAACCAACTGGCAGTCGGCAGCCCTTTCAGTAAACAAAGCTTTTTCGAATCCCTGATCGATCTGCAGTACCACATCGGCCCTGTCGCGGATAATCATCTGCTCTGCCTCCTGGTAATCGAAAGTGGTTCCATTCATGATAAAAAAAGGTGAACCCTCAAACTTTGATATGAGTCTGCGTGAAGCCATGGAACAGTCATGATCCACCACCACCATTTCGATGTTCTTCATGTCGAGGCTGGCTGCATATACCAGCAATACCATTTGGAAAACAGGCACAACGAAGATGATCGGCAGCATCAGCCGGTTACGGAAAATCTGCCGGAACTCTTTAGCCAAAAGTGTAAATAGGATATTCATAACTATTCCAGCTTCCTTTTAAATCTGATTACAGCGGCCATGATAAAGAAAATGGACATGCCCATTAGAATGACCGTCTCTTTCCAAACGAACGCAAAGCCTGTTCCCTTCAACATGATATTCTTTATGATCACAATATACCAGCGGGCCGGCATGATGGACGATAACCACTGCAACACATCAGGCATGTTTTCAATGGGAAAGATAAATCCCGACAGCAGGATCGTAGGCAGCATCAGTCCGATCATGGAGATCACCATGGCGATCTGCTGAGATTTTGCAATAGTCGAGATGAATACACCCAGTGACAAAGCAAGGATGATGTACAGAAGGCTTTCTGCGAGCAGTAACGGAATACTTCCGAGTACAGGAACCTTGAAGACCAAAATCCCCAGAACAATGATTGAGACCGCATTAATAAAAGAGAGAATGATGTAAGGAGTCACCTTTCCCAGAATAATTTCCCGGGGTTTCAGAGGTGATGCAAGCAGGGGCTCCATGGTACCCAGCTCTTTTTCCCGGGTGATGGTAATGGAGGTCATCAGGGTAGAGATCAACATCAGGATCATGGCCATGAGTCCGGGTACAAACATATACACCCCTTTCAGCGCCATATTATACATCATCCGGGGTTTTGCCTCCACCTCCCAGGGCAGTTGCACATCGCGTTGCAGCTCCCTGAAGTATGAAAAGATAATTCCCTGGGCATAGTTTGCTGCCAGTTGAGCTGAATTGGCATCTGCAGCATCCACCACCATGCGGAGGGAGGCCCGTTTTTCATTGGTGAGTGTTGTTTCGAAATCATGCTGGAACATCAAGACTATTTTAGCTTGTCCAGATTGAAAAACATTTTCGATCTCCTTTTCACTGTGCAGGTTTCCTGCAAAAACGAAATACCCGGATGAAATGATCTTGTTGGTGATATCCCGGGTTGTCCGGTCGCCCGACATATCCAGAACAGCGATCCTAATGTCTTTCAGGTCGTTGCTCACGACATAGCCAAAAATAATTAGCATTACCACTGGCAATCCGAAAAGAAAGGCCAGGGTGCGCACATCCCGAAAAATATGTCTGAACTCCTTCTTTACAAATCCAAGAAAGCGCTTCATGATCTCCCCTCCTTTCCGTTGACGGCTCCCCTGGCCAATTTCAGAAAGACCTCATTCATATTTTTTGCCTTATAGTGCTGTCGGAGATTCCCTGGTGTATCCAGGGCATCAATCCTTCCGTCAACCATGATGGATACCCTGTCGCAATACTCTGCTTCGTCCATATAGTGCGTAGTAACAAAGACGGTAATCCCCTCACTGGTTGCTTCATGGATCATCTCCCAAAACTGCCTCCTGGTTACCGGATCCACTCCCCCGGTAGGTTCGTCCAGGAAGACGATCTTCGGATAGTGGAAAATGGCCACCGAGAAGGCCAGTTTCTGTTTCCATCCGGTAGGAATCTCGCTGATCAGTCTATTGCGGATATCAGTGATCCCGAGCCTGTTCATCAACTGTGTCTCCCTTTCGATAATCTGCCCTCTTTTTACCCCGTAGATCCCTGCGTACAGCCGTATATTCTCCGATACTGTAAGATCATCATAGAGGGAGAATTTTTGTGACATATACCCAATGTTCTTTTTTATTTTCTCACGCTGGTGGTATACATCGTATCCGGCAACGCTAATCTCCCCCGATGTCGGAAAGGAGAGTCCACATAAGATCCGCATCGCGGTGGTCTTTCCTGCACCGTTGGCCCCCAGGAATCCGAAGATTTCGCCCTCCTCCACATGGAACGTCAGGTGATCATTGGCCACAAACGAGCCAAATTTTTTCACCAGATCACGCACCTCTATGATATGGTTTTCTTTCATCCTGCCTCCTGTGATTTCATGAGCTCCATAAAAATATCTTCAACCCCGGGCCTGATCTCTTTCAGAACCATATCCTGAATGTTCCATGTGCTCAGCATATGCTGCAGCCCCAGGGCATCGCGATCCCCCGTTACTACCAGATGGATTTCGTCGCCGAACAGGTAGGCTGAACGACAGCTTTCCAGTGCGCGTAATTTTTGCAGGTAGGTGTGTATTTTGTCTGAAGTGCGGAAGGAGAATGTTTTCATTCCATTTGGCAGGTGCAGGTCTGCCGGTGCTGTAACGGAGAGAAGCCTGCCTTTCTGGATCAGCGCCACCCTGTCGCACAGCGTCGCTTCATCCATATAGGGTGTGGAAACCAGGATGGTGATCCCCTTGCTTTTGATCTCTTTGAGCATCTCCCAGAACTCGCTGCGCGACACGGCATCGACGCCCGTGGTGGGTTCATCGAGTACGAGGACCTCCGGACGGTGGATCAGGGCGCAGGAGAGGGCCAGTTTCTGTTTCATGCCGCCAGATAGCCTTCCGGCCAACCGCTTTTCAAAAGGCTCGATATGGGAGTAGATAGGTTTAACCAGTTCGTAGTGCTCCGAAACGGTCGTCCCGAAAACCGTAGCGTAAAACTCCAGGTTTTCCCTCACTGACAGGTCGGGGTACAACGAAAATCGTCCGGGCATATACCCCATGATCCGGCGGATCTGCCGGGATGCGCTTACCACATCCTTTCCTTTTACCAGGCCGCGGCCCGCATCGGGCAGTAGCAAAGTTACCAGGATACGAAAAAGCGTGGTCTTTCCTGCGCCATCCGGACCGATCAGTCCGAACAGCTCTCCCTGGTTTGTCTCAAATGAGACCTGGTCAAGGGCCCTGACCTCGCCAAACGATTTGCTGATATTGTCGACAGTGAATGACATGCTATCTGAATTTTACTTCCCCGGGCATGCCGATCTTGAGGCTGCCGTCGTTTACAACAATCACCTTCATCGCGTAAACCAGGTTGACCCGCTCCTCCCTGGTCTGAATAATCTTCGGAGTAAATTCGGCCTGCGATGCGATCCATGAAATGGTACCTCTGGTTACTGCGATCACACCGGCTCCGTCATACCTGACTATCACCTCGTCACCTATTTTAACACTGCTAAGCTGGTCGCCGCTGATATAGGCTCTGAGGGTAAGTTGATCGGTATCGGCAATTTTGTAGAGTGCCTGTCCTGGGGCAACGACCTCCCCGGCCTGTTTATACTTCGCAAGGACCAGACCGGTGATTGGATTGACGGTCATTGACAATTGAATCTGGTTTTCGATCTGTCTTATCTGCATCTTCAGGGTGCGCTCTTCCGCTGATATGGTAAACTTCTGCGATTGCACTGCAGCAAGCTGAGATTCGACCAGGGCTATGTTGCCGAGGATGTCATCGCGCTGTTTGCCTGTAGCAGCACCATCTGTAAGCAGGTTCTCTATCCGCTTCAATTCACGGTCCAGGTTTTCGAGCTGCACCCTGTATGAGGCCGATTGGGCCTCGACGGTCACATATTTACTTCGTACAGCTTTCAGTGAGGCCCTGATCTGTTCTTTTTGGAGGTGTAGTTGCATGGTGTCAATTACTGCAACTATTTGTCCTCCGGATAGTTGTTCGCCCTCTTCAACATCGAAAGAGAGAAGCTTGCCCTGGCCTTCGGCGGACACAAGCACATCTACAGCTTCGAAATTCCCGTAAGCGTCGGCTGCCTGCTCATTGTTGCTGCAACCTGACAGAAAAATACCGATGATACAAGAGATGATTGTTCGGTTCATAAGTATAAATAATTTATTCATTTAAATACTTGATATATAATACTATAAATATCATTCTAACTACAAGTGAGTTATTTGTCCTCCTTCGTCGGCCTCATGTGCTCCAATTCGTTCCAGTTGTTTCCTCCTATCATAATAATATTTTCAAAGTGTTCCCTGGTAGAATTTGTATTTCGCCATCGATTGGAGGAGCAGAATCCTATGCATCGATTCGCGGATTCTTGCTGCAGATTCCTTGTTGAGTTCAAGCATATATTCAGTAGCTGTTATTATACCATTCT
>CAYOVC010000163.1:5331-6550 GCA_964407305.1 uncultured Bacteroidaceae bacterium
TCCAGTTGGGATGCCGCATCGGTGGTAATCTCCATTTGCATTTCAAGGATTTTCCTGTCCAGTTCGAGATTGCCTTTAAGCTGCTTCATCGTTTCAAACTCCTTCACTGCGGCCGCATCCAGTTGCATGTTGAAAGCTGCCCTGGATGTGCCGATCATCTGGCTTTTCAGATCGAGGATCTGCTTTTCCCTGTCTGTACTGTTCCAGTCCCAGATGTTCCATTTCAGCCCGGCCCCCACCAAATAATAGGTATCAAACCCGGTGTTGAGCATGTTATACCCTGGACGGCCGTATCCGGCCTGTCCAAATGCAAAAACCTTAGGCATTCGCTTTGCTGAAGCAAGATTCTTTCCGGATTCGATCGTCTCTTTCTGCAGTGTATACAGTTGTAGTTCCGGTCGTTGCCTTTTCTCCTTTGTCTCAATTTCCAGAAAAGGAGTTTCTAACCTGGCATTCTCCCCTAGATCGATCCCGGTATATACCTCCAGCATCTCTATCGCACCGTTTCTGGTTGCATCTATGTCCGACAGACTTTGCAGGACTTTCAGAATTTCGACCCTGATCACCCTGAGGTCCTTTTCAGAAGCGACCCCGTTCACCAGCGCAGAAAGCAGTGCCTTTTCCCGTTCTTTCAGGTTTGATAACATCAGTTCCATGTTGTTCCTGTTCTCCTCTGCAGCAAGGACCGACAGATAGATCCCTGCAACCTGCTCCCTAATACGATAGGTCTGCACCTCGATCTGTTGTAATGCTGCCTCGGTTTTTCGCTGTTCATAGAGGCGTGCCTGCCTGGAATGTCCCCCGTCATAAATATTCTGTCTCACATCAAGGTTCAGGGCGTACTGGTCGTGGGGCATCTCCGGGAATGTAACCGGAATAGTTGAGTTTTCGAGTTCGATGGTCACCACGTCTGACTGATAGCTGGCTTTGCCATTCAGGTCTAAAGCCGGCAGCCAGTTGACCCTGATATTCTCCTCTAAAAGAATTTGCTGCTGCTTGAGCATCTCCATGTTGCGCATTCCCGGAGCATGTTGCGTGGCGGCATTAAGGCATTGCTCAAGGGTTACCATTGGATATGCATTTCCCAATTGTTGCTCTGTTGCAAAATTCTGGGCATTGATCTTTGCTACCAAAATGACCAGCAGCAGCAACAATATTGTGGCCCTTCGCTGAAATATTCGTGCTTTTATTTTCATGATTCCATTGCATTCATATATAT
>CAYOVC010000164.1:0-6546 GCA_964407305.1 uncultured Bacteroidaceae bacterium
GAAATCCTGATCATCTCCACACCAGACGACCTCCACCTTTACCAGGAGCTCCTGGGTGATGGTCACCACCTCGGAATCGATATCTCCTATGCCATGCAGCCCTCGCCCGACGGACTGGCACAGGCATTTCTGATTGGTGAAAACTTCATCGGAGATGAAACCGCCTGCCTGATTCTCGGTGACAATATATTCTACGGTCATGGCTTCGAAAGGACGCTCACAAGCGCCACATCACTCTCCGACGGTGCCATCGTATTCGGGTATTATGTAACCGATCCGGAACGCTATGGCGTTGTTGAATTCAACGACCAGGGAGGGGTGCTCAGCCTGGAGGAGAAACCACAAAATCCAAAATCCAACTATGCGGTCACCGGACTCTACTTCTACAGCAATGACGTGATCGAAAAGGCAAAGTCGCTCAAACCCTCAGCCCGGGGAGAGCTGGAGATCACCGATCTGAACCGCCTCTACCTTGAAGAGAACAGACTGCAGGTCAAGATCATGGGACGGGGTATGGCGTGGCTCGATACCGGCACACCGGAAAGCCTGCTCCAGGCGTCCAGCTATATCTACACAGTCGAAAAAAGACAGGGACTCAAAATTTCATGTATCGAAGAGATCGCATACAAGAAAAAATTCATCGATAAGGCACAGCTTTTAAAGCTGGCCGAGGGACTGAAAAAAAGCGCCTACGGGCAGTACCTCTTCACCGTGGCCAATGAAAAAACATTCACTTTCGATACAGCAATAAAATGACCATCAGGGAAACAAAAATAAAAGGTTTATTGATTATAGAACCTGCTGTTTACGAAGATAAGCGGGGCTACTTCTACGAAAGCTACAACGAACGCACCTTTTTCGAAGCAGGGATCAACTACAGGTTTGTGCAGGATAACCAGTCACGCTCATCCTACGGTGTAATCCGCGGACTGCACATGCAGAGAGAACCGCACGCCCAGGCCAAGCTTATTCGTGTTATCGGGGGATCGGTGTTCGACGTGGCGGTGGATCTGAGAAAGGACTCTGCCACCTTTGGCGAATGGTTCGGCTATGAACTAAGCGCTGAGAACCGCCTGCAGATGCTGGTGCCCGAAGGTTGTTGTCATGGCTTTTCCGTATTGACCGAATCGGCCACAGTATTCTATAAGTGTAATGATTTCTATCATCCGGAAACCGAGACCGGTATCAGGTTCAACGATCCCGACCTGCAGATCGACTGGAGGATTCCCGAACACAGTGCGAAGGTATCTGATAAGGATATGAAGATGCCCTTTTTAAAAGATTACAACCACTAGCATGCAGAAAAAGATTGTCATTACAGGCGCAAACGGACAACTGGGATCGGAGATCAGGCAGATCGCCGGATCAGAACCACATGCATTTGTATTCACCGATGTCGACACACTCGATCTGACCAACAATAAAGAGGCATTCGCCTTCTTCGAAAAACAGCTGCCCGATGTCATTGTAAATTGTGCCGCATATACCGCGGTTGACAAAGCCGAGGAAGAGTGGAAAAAAGCAGAACTGATCAACAGGGCTATACCGGAAATGCTCGGCAAATACAGTCAGCGCTCAGGCTGCAGAATTATCCATATCTCTACCGACTACGTGTTCCGGGGTAACCTGACCCGACCACTGAGAGAAGATGACTTTACTGGTCCGGAAAGTATGTACGCCCGGTCGAAACTACTGGGCGAGAAAGCGATCCTGCAGTTCGAAAATACAATGGTAATCAGAACTTCCTGGCTCTACTCTGCCTTTGGAAATAATTTTGTAAAATCGATGATCAGGCTGCTTCATGAAAGAGACGCATTGAGCGTAGTGTATGACCAGGTTGGCACACCCACGTGGGCGGCTGATCTGGCCGGTGCAATCATGACCATCATTAACCATGAAGAAGAAACTGCAGGAGCAGGAGATCCGCAGCCATTCAATGAAGCGTCCCCCGTCCATCAACCAGGTACTCAACAAACTTCCGGAATCTATCACTATTCTAACGAGGGAGTTGCCTCATGGTACGATTTTGCACATGAGATCGGGGAACTCACCGGAGCCCGTTGCCACATCATCCCGATTGAAACGATTGATTATCCGCTGCCAGCTCCCAGACCCGCATATGCCGTAATGAGCAAAGAGAAGATCAAAAAGCAGTTCGGACTTAGTATCCCCCATTGGAAACAAAGTCTGAAGCAATGCATAGAAATAATAAACAGGTAAATTTCAGGAATCATGGAAAAACAGGAATTAATGGCACAGGTAAAAGCAACTGCACAACAGTGGCTCGACGCTAACATAGACGAAAGCACCAGGCAGGAGATTATCCATATGCTTGAAAACGATGAAAAAGAGCTGATCGAAAGTTTTTACAGGGTGCTGGAGTTCGGAACCGGCGGTCTCAGGGGTATCATGGGCGCAGGAACGAACCGGATCAATGTATATACAATAGGTATGGCCACACAGGGCCTCTGCAACTACCTGTTGAAAGAGTTCAGCCACCTCGATGAAATCAGTGCCGTAATTGCACACGACTGCAGGAACAACAGTCCGCTTTTTGCAAAAACAACAGCAGATGTGTTCACAGCCAACGGAATCAGGGCATACCTCTTCGACGGAATGCGTCCCACTCCCGAACTGAGCTTTGCCATCAGGGAACTGAAGTGCCAGACAGGTATCGTGATCACCGCCTCCCACAACCCGAAAGAGTACAATGGATACAAGGCCTACTGGGAAGATGGTGGACAAATCATCAATCCGCATGATCTGAACATCGTTGAAGAGGTGAAAAAAATCGGGTCGATCAATGATGTGAAGTTCGATGGTGATCCGTCAAAAATAGTGACGATAGGCAGTGAGCTGGATGAAAAGTTTTTGAAGCACTCGCTATCCAAAGCATTGAATGTTGACCTGATAGAGAAACACTCCGATATCAAAATCGTCTTCACACCGATCCACGGAACCGCAGTATACCTGGTACCCGAAGCCATGAAAAGACTTGGTTTTAAAAATATTTACAATGTACCGGAACAGGATGTTGTCAGCGGCGATTTTCCAACCGTGGTGTCGCCCAATCCGGAAGAATCGGCCGCCCTCGGCATGGCACTTAAAAGGGCCGATGAGGTGGGTGCCGACCTGGTAATGGCAACCGATCCCGATGGTGACAGGGTGGGAATGGCTGTAAGGAATAACAAAAATGAACTGGTCCTTTTAAACGGCAACCAGACATCGGTACTGCTCACCTACTACCTGCTTTCACAATGGAGTGCCAAGGGCATGCTCAAAGGCAGGGAGTTTATGGCCAAAACCATTGTAACATCGGAGCTGGTGGCAGATATCTATAAAAACTATGACATCACCTGGTTTGATGTGCTGACAGGCTTTAAGTTTATTGCCGATATGATCCGGAAATATGAGGGTGAACTCACTTTCATCGGGGGTGGTGAGGAGAGCTATGGATTCATGATCGGGGATTTTGTGCGCGATAAGGACGCAGTTACAACCTGCTCCATGCTGGCAGAGATTGCCGTTTGGGCAAAAGAGCAGGGAAAGAGCATGTTCGACCTGCTGCTCGATATTTACCAGGAATACTCTTTCTACAAGGAATCTTTGGTTTCAATTTACCGGCAGGGCAAGGAGGGGGCCGAGGAGATCGCCTCCATGATGGAGAACTTCAGGTCGACTCCCCCGGCAACCATCGACAATTCCAAGGTAACAGAGATCAGGGACTACCTGCTGCAGAAAGCTGTTGATGTCAATAGTAGTAAGGAGCAAAAAATCGATCTTCCAAAATCAAATGTCCTGCAGTTCCTCACCGAAAACGGCACAAAGGTGAGCATACGCCCCTCCGGGACAGAACCGAAAATTAAATTTTACTTCAGTGTTAAGGATCAACTTTCTTCACGTGAAGAATATGAAAGGGTGAACGCTGCAGCAGACAAAAGGATTGAAGCGATCAAAGATGAACTAAAACTATAATAAATTATGAAATCATATCACAAGGAACTTTGGTTTGATATTAAGGCAAGGCGGGAGCTGATCAACATTACACATATGGTGACCCAGTGCCTCGCCGAAAGTGGAATCAAGGAGGGACTCTGCCTGGTCAATGCAATGCACATCAGTGCCAGCGTCTTTATCAATGACGATGAGTCCGGATTACATCACGATTTTGAGGTCTGGCTCGAAAAACTTGCCCCTGAGAAACCGTATGACCAGTATCGTCATAACGGTTATGAGGATAATGCCGATGCACACCTGAAACGGACCATCATGGGCCGTGAGGTGGTGGTTGCAGTAACGGAAGGCAAACTGCATTTCGGTCCCTGGGAACAGATTTTTTACGGGGAATTTGACGGAATGAGAAGAAAACGGGTGCTGGTAAAGATCATCGGGGAGTAAAACTGCGGTTGATAATTCAGGTAATGGCGCGGATTGTTCAGCGTGAAGTCATTCATCCCCAAAGAAGAGCTCAGAAAAATTGACCAGGTGCAATTTTTTCGTTGCACGCGTAAAGGCGGTGTAGAGCCACCGTAAATAGTCGAGAGACATCATATCCTCTGTAAAATATCCCTGGTCAATAAAAACAGATTTCCACTGTCCGCCCTGTGCCTTGTGACAAGTAACTGCATAGGCGAATTTTACCTGCAGGGCATTGAAGTAACGGTCCTTCATGATCTGCTCCGACCGCTTCTTCCTGTTGGTCAGTTCGGGATAATCCTCAAGGATCTTTTGGTAAAGATTGCGCTGATCCTCAACCGGCAGTGACGGACCGTCAACATCCAGGACATCGAGCATGATTTTCGCCTCAAAAACCATGTCGTTATAATCAATCAGCGATAGCTCCACATCGGCAAACTTCATTTCGTAAATCTCCTCAAAACCGATCACCCTTTCGATCCTGGCAATGTCGCCATTGGCAATAAAGTCAATCCGCGCATCAGCATCCTTCCAGAAATAGTTGTTCTTGACCACCATCAGCAAATCGCCCCTGCTGATCTGCTCCTCGCGCCAGAGAATCTGACCGCGGATACCGGCATTGAACCTGTTGGCACGCTTGTTCGATCGGGTAACAACAATGGTTTCCTCCTCCCCATACTTGTCGTACGAATCGCTAAGACGCTCCAGCAAATCGGCCCCTCCTACCCTCTCCACATCCGTGAAACCGTTCATACGCAATACAGGTACTTCATAGCGTTCAGCAGTGATATTGTTTCTGACAACCGTGGCATTCATCAGTACCCCGGAATCCAGTTCGTGTCGCACGATATCGGTCAGAACCACCTCACTGACGGTATAACCGAATGATTCCAGTACCCGTTTATCAAGCGCCGGACTGACATCGAGCCTTACCGGGGGCAACTGGGCCGTATCACCGATCATGATAAGCCGGCAGTTGGCTCCGCTCCCGATATATTGCAACAGATCAGATAAAAGATTTCCTGTGCCGAAAACTGAGTCTGAAGCCGATTGTCCGATCATTGAAGCCTCATCGATAATAAAACAGGTATCCTTGTGCATGTTCCGGTCCAAAACAAAGACCCCGAGACCATCGCTGCCCGACTTCTGCCTGTAAATTTTCTTATGAATGGTCCATGCCGGGTGTCCCGTATAGGCAAACATCACCTTGGCAGCCCGTCCGGTAGGGGCCAGAAGAAAGGACCGCGAACCGGTCTCTTTGAGTGTTCTTACCAGCGAGTTGACAATGGTTGTTTTCCCGGTACCGGCATATCCCTTCACCAGAAAGATCTCCCGGCTATCGGCAGAACCGATAAAAGCTGCCAGGGAGTCAATTAACTCCTCCTGACTCCTTGTAGGTTGAAAGTCAAGATTATCTAGTAATCTGGAAGCGATAAAATTTTTAGCCATTGAATTGAATAAAAGGTAAAATTAAAATTTATAATTTGTTTTTTTTGCTAAATTTGTGCGCAAACACTTAAATATAAGTTCCCCATGAAAAAAGTAATTCAGCCACTACTGATCATATCAATCATCGTTCTCGGGTACCTTGTCGTTGAAAGTATCATGCGTCCCATTCGTTTCCAGCGTGAGGTAAATGAAAGGGAACAGGCAACCATCAGCAAGCTGAAAGATATTCGCGAGGCACAAAAAGCATACAAAGATGTATATAAAAGGTATACAGGAAGCTTTGATACGCTAAAAACATTCCTGAGGCAGGATTCATTTACCGTTACCAAGGCCATCGGTACAATTCCTGAAGAGTGGCTCGACGAGCTGGGTCTGGAGAAAGCCAGGGAGAAAGCCATTCAGGAGGGTGTTATTATCAGGGAAACCTCAAAGCGTTCAGTGATGGATTCACTTTTTGGGCGTTCCTACCCGGTAGATTCCATGGTATACATACCGTACACAGATGGGAAAAAATTTGAAATTGAGTCAAACGAAATAGAGACAACATCCAGGCTCATGGCACAGGTGGTAGAGGTAAAATGTTATTATGAAGACCTTCTACAGGGGCTCAATGAGCAACTGGTGATAAACTATATAGATCAAAAGGTTACTATTACAGGTTTTCCCGGAATTAAATTCGGA
>CAYOVC010000165.1:0-6531 GCA_964407305.1 uncultured Bacteroidaceae bacterium
TTTGTCGTAGAAATATTTAACACGAAAGGTCAAATTCACAGTATTAGGGCCAAATATGATGTAATATGTTTATTGTCCGAAATGTTTGCAACTTACCATATTTTGTTCGAAATTTGTTTTTCAACCAAAAAGCCCGTCAACATGAAAGCACCACAACAATGTCATCGCGCACTTCTGTTTCTCTCTTTTGCAATACTGATATCAATCTCGCAAAATCTCTATGGACAAGATTCTCAGGAATATTTCCTGGATAACCTGGAACACAATCAAACCATTATCTATTGTCCGGGTGAAGACTCAATAAAATTTTATTCTCTCACCGGGGCAACAGAACCTTCCTGGATAATAAATAATGGGAATGATACAATCTTCTCCGAAATGCTGACCCTGGAAAATGGATACCAGGGGCAAGTTAGTTTTCAGAGTTTTCCGGATGTTGTTCTCAATCTGGACCTGCAGCCACTGACAATCAACTTTGAAAAAGAACAAACTATTGTATGCGGGGAGACCCTCTCCCTGGACGCAGTAACTTCAAATTATAACAGAGCTGAACCCCTCAACTACCAATGGTCACCTTCCACAGGAATGAACAACCCCACTGTTCCCGATCCGGAGATCAGTGCCACAGAAAATACCGAATACACACTGGAAGTGACAACAGCTGATGGATGCATCATAAGTGACCAATTGAACGTTAATGTAACGCCTCTTTCAGTCAATGCAGGTGAAGATATTTCTGTTACCTGCGCTACCGAAGTCTTGATGGAAAATGTTTCAACCAACTATTCCGGAGATACTCCCCTGTCGTTTGAATGGAGTCCGGCCGAAGCTCTGGATGACCCATTAAGCAACACCCCGACACTTTTTGCAACCAGTAATGAGGAAATTACAGTTGCTGTATCTACTTTCAATGGATGTGAAGCAACTGATACGCTGCTTTTAACCATCCTTCCATTAGAAACTCCTGAAATCTGCATTGTCGGAAGAGACCCGGCGAATAAAAATATTGTGATTTGGAACAAGCCTGCTTCACCCTCCATCGATTCATTCTTCATTTACAAGGAGACCTTTATCACCGACGAATTTCAAAAAGTGGGCGCGGTGGAATATCATGCGCTCAGCATCTTTGTCGATTCACTCTCAAATCCGGATGTCCAGTCAAACAGATACAAATTATCGGCACTGGATAAGTGTGGGGTGGAAACGGAATTGAGCCCCCATCACAAAACGTTGCACCTGGCGATCAACCAGGGACAAAATGATACCTGGAACCTGATTTGGGAAAACTATGAGGGATTCGACGCTACAACCTATCTTATCTACAGGGGAACCCACAAAGACAGCATGGAGATGATCGGGGCCTCCCCGGCAAGTAACACCCAATTTTCCGATCTCAATGCACCTGCCGGAATCACCCTTTACTACCAGATTGAAGTGTTTGGACCCAACACCTGCAACCCTGAGGCCATTCCCGATAGTCGCAAGTCAGGCTCTTACAGCAGTTCCCGTTCAAATATTATTGAGTTTGAACCCGTGTCAATAGACAGGGCCTCTTCTGTTACGGACCCGTTTCTCATTTATCCGAATCCTGTAAAAAACCAGATCCGCATCAGTTCCACCAAAAGCGAAGCGATAGGAACAGTCGGTATCTACAGTCTTGGTGGTCAATTATTAAATGAAGTCCGTGCCACCGGAAATGAAATATCCATCAATCTGGAGCACCTGTCATCCGGGATCTATTTTATCCGAATCCGCAACAACAACGAAACATACACGCAGAAATTCACAAAGCAATAAAGTATAGTGAATCTCAAAATCGTCTACCACTTGCGGTAATAGAGAATAAACCCGGTAATGGCAAATATGATAAACAGGATCGAGATGACCCATATGTAGTAGTTGTTGACCCTGGACTCAACCCACATATCGTAATTCTCACTCAGGAAATACTCTCCGCTAACGGTCCACATAACCTCTTTGACAGGATCTCCTCCTTCAACAAATCCAAGGTATCCATTCGTTGCAATGATCTTGCCAGGCATCCTGGTTTTAATATCATAGCTAGAGGCATTCAAAGAAAGACTAAGCTCCTCTTCAAATATAGTTATTGTACTATCTATAAGCTGCTTGTACTCCCGGACAAATCCTTCCCCAAATACACTATTGAATAAAGAGTCCTGATCCATATCCTCCTCCATGAGGGCCATGATCTCAGACTCCTTCGACATGATCTCTTCCCTGCTTAGCTCCTCATGCCCGTGAATAAGATACATCCCGGAAAATGCTGACAATCCCCTGCGCACCAAACAAGTCGTATACCAGGCTTCTGTCTTTTCTTCAATGGAGGAAAGCAACGCTTTTATCTCCAAACTATCGGGCCCCGTTTCAGCCATCTTCTGGATACTGTGAGGCAAATAAAAAAAGTCAAGCTCCTCGTCAGTTAAAAAATCATTCACCGGACAATCCACCTCCATCGTCCTTTCAACACGTTCCGAAAACCTGAAAATTGTGGTGAACCACCTGAACTTTTTTATAAAGGAGACATGGCGATTCAAATTACCGTTACGTCCCGTATCTGCCTCATAATTGCGGTTCATCTCCTCAACATTTTTAAAATACTTCTCTGCTGTAAGCACCCATGTTGTGTCGCTCTCTCCGTCCACCTCTATCCCGATTTCAGTTTTCCAGGTACTGTCCAGGGGAACTTTGAACTCCTCCGGTTCAAACTGAGCACTCTCATCATTGCGCATCACAACCACCCTGGCAACCGACCCGTCAGCATGCACACTGTTTATTACCGTTGTTTCGTAACTGTCGCACGAAAACAGTATGGTGAAACAGGCGAAAAGTACCGTTATACACTTTTTATTTTTCATTGCTATAGCTCTTTTGTTGCAACATTTTTTCTGAAGCCTGCTGATCTGCTGCTTCTGCTGTTTTTCTCTACAGGCCGGATTACCCGGTTGAATTTATGTTTATATGCAGGATCATCTATGAGCAGCATCAGGGAATTCAATAACGCTTCGAGATCCTTTGTTGAAACTGTTATGCTGTCATTTTGGTGTTCTCTGACCAGCATATTCATCAAAACTCTTTCGGAAATGGCAGGACCGGCAACATGTCCAGGCATTTCATCCTGTGCAACTATAAGCTGTCGCTCGAGTTGATCAATCCGTTGTGACATATTCATCTGCTGCATCGAAAATGCAACGATAAAACCAATGGCGATGACTGCCATGGAAATTCTTAACCAGGGGCTTGCAACCCAGCTGAAAAGAAATTGCAGCACCAAGTCGGAAGGGCCAGTGGCATGTTTTACCTCCCTTACCGATCGCATAATCCGGTCGGTCAGTTCCTGCCTGTTATCCAATGCCGGTTCAAATGTTTTAAGGCGCTTCAATACCCTTTCGTACCTTTCTTCCTGTTTCATAATCAAATAGTTTTACAACCATATTCCCAATTTTTCTCCTGGCATGGTTCAGATTGCTTTTCAGCGATGCTTTAGCCATACCGCTGATACTGCTGGCCTCATCATGCGAGCAACCCTCCAGATCACACAAAACAAAAGCGATCCGTTGTTTCGGACTGAGCCCATCAGTCAATTTTTCAATTAGCTCCCCATACTCTCGATTACTCATAATTTTCTCAGGATCATTGCCTGCCTCATCTTCTAGAAACTCCAGGCAAAACTGGTCCGGGCCTACGAATTGTTCCCTTTTTCTCTTGCGTAATCTATCATAACAGTGGTTCACAATAATCCTGTACAACCAATTGCTAAAGCTCTTTTCAGGGTGAAAACGCTTGATATTTTTCCAGACTGAAATGAACGATTCCTGCACAACATCCTTTGCATCCTCTTCGCTTCCAAGGATCTTAAACGCCGATGCAAATGAAAAATCTGCATATTGCTCTACCAGGACTTGGAAGGCCCTTTCATCACCGTGAATACAATCTCCTATTAGCTGCTTAAATTCCAATGAGTAATTGTTGCTTTTTGATAATACGTTCGGAACAGTTAAAGGTAAAAAATCCTTTCAATGATAAAACCTCCTATCTTTGTCCGGCAAATTCCATGAATGCTTCATGTAACAAGTTAAAATATCATTTGTTACATAAAATACATCAACAAGTTTCCTGTAGTTAGAACGATATTTAAATTATTTTATATCCAGTAGTTAAATAAAGAATTTATATAGATGAAAGCATTACAATATTTAGCCATCGTATTTATCACATTGGGAGTAGTCATTGCAGCAGTTCCCCAGAACACAACCCATCCCTACAAGCTCTCACCCGAGCAACTGCTTGAACAGGTGAACAGCGGGATCCAGTATTTCTCACCCGATCAGATCGCCGACATGATCATTACAGAGGACCCCTCATTCCTGCTGATTGAATACAACTTCCGCAAAGGTGCCGGCATGAAACTGGGTGGAGCAGAGTCCGTATCCGACCAAAGTCCCGCTCAGCCGCTACCTTCACTCCCAAAAATCGCACCACAGACCAATAGGAAAAGGGTTCAGGGAGGGTGTTAATAACACCCTTAAAAACTATTGTTTAAAGTATAACATTCTTTTTTATCTTCGCACTTAGATAAGCAATACAACGCTATAAAGGAAAAAAAAGCCACCGGATGCGGATAAAACTATCTAACAGGATCATACTGTTTATTATACTTGTAGTAGCATCGGTTCTTCGATTTTATAATTATTTTGCAATACCTTTTACACACGATGAATTTAGTGCCATTTTTAGAACAGATTTTGACAGTTTCCGGGAACTGATTAAAAATGGTGTACGAACAGATGGTCATCCTGCAGGCATTCAGGTATTTCTATATTATTGGGTTCAATTGTTTGGCATAGCTGAATGGATCATAAAGCTCCCATTCACAATTTTTGGAATACTCTCTGTATATCTTGTTTATCTCATCGGAAAGAGATGGTTCAACGATTCAGTAGGCCTGTTTAGTGCTGCATTCCTTGCATCCATCCAGTATACTGTAATGTACAGTCAAATTGCCCGGCCATACATAAGCGGATTGTTTTTTTCCCTCTTAATGGTGCATTCGCTGACTAAAATTATCCAATCGCAAGATAAAAAAGATTATAAAGAGAGTCTGATTTTCATTATCTCCGCTTCACTCTGCACTTACAACCACCACTTCAGCATGCTCTTTGCATTCATGGCTGGAATAAGCGGACTCTTTTTTATAAAGAGGGATTTTATAATCAGATATGTGACAATGGGTGCAATTGTTCTCATCCTTTACCTGCCCCATTTAAACACTCTGATGTACCAGCTGCACATTGGAGGGGTCGGAGGATGGTTAGGAAAACCTACCAATTACTTTATTCTCAATTACCTGTTTTTTCTATTTAATTATTCCTGGTTCGGATTAATATTGGCTGCCTCATTAATGGTTTATGGAATATTTAAAAAGAGCCCTGAAAAATCTGTTTATAAAAAATTACTCCTGTTTTTAAGTTGGTTTATCATTCCCTACCTTATTGGTTTCTTTTACTCAAAATATGTAAACTCTGTTTTACAATTTTCGGTTCTGATTTTTAGTTTCCCCTATCTTTATTTTATATTATTCGGTCATATAGCCCGCCTGAACGCTAAGTCCAATTTTATAATTGTTCTGGTTATTCTATCTGTAAATAGCCTCACCCTCATTTTTGAAAGAGAACATTATACCCATTTTTTTCAATCAAATTTTGAATATATTATAAAGGACTACCAGAAATACAATAATAATCATCAAAAAGTAATCTCAATCATTGACTCACGTAGAGACATCTCGGATTACTACCTTGCAAAACATGGAATTGAGCCTGAATTCACCTGGTTAGATACTTTTCAGAATGAATATGAATTCAAATGTTACCTGGAGGATTTACATGAACAGCATGATTTCCTTTACCTTGGTTGCCGATCATCAATTAATTCTCTGATCATACCCATAATCAGAGAGTTCTACCCTGAGATCGCCTGCCAGAATAACTACATTGGAGGAAACAGCTACCTGTTTTCGAAAAATGACATGGGAAGCCATGGAGTCATTTCAAAAACAGATTTTAACTCCCCGATTAAGGAGCACTGGTCAATTGATACAGCATTATATGTTGATACCATCGGCGCTTCGGATCTTTCTTCTCTCTTTATCCATCCTGCAGTTGAATGGGGGCCAACCTACAAAAATAGCTTACACAACGTTATTGAACATAAGAACAACTTTATCGATGCATCTCTCCAAATAAAAGCATGGGATCATCCTGAAGGAATCATCCTCGTAACTTCCTTAGAGTCGAAAGGGAAAGTATTGTATTGGTCGGGATCAGGCCTTACCTCATTTATAGGGAACGATTCCTGCAATAAGGAATGGGTTACCATACACCAATCTTTGAAATTATCGGATATTAAGGCAACGCCACCAAATACAAAATTAAAAGTCTACGTGTGGAACAAGGGAAACAGGACCTTCTATATGGATAATTTTGAAATCCGACTCAGGGAGGGCAATCCAAT
>CAYOVC010000166.1:0-6521 GCA_964407305.1 uncultured Bacteroidaceae bacterium
ATCATCATCGGCCTCGCCTTCCTCATCTTCCTGCTCAGCCTCCAGCTGATGATCAGCCGCTCCTCAAGGAAAATCAAACTGCTCAACAAAATGGGCCTCCACCACCTCGAGATCAGCACCCCTTATATCATTGTCCTCTTCGCCCTTCTCTTCCTGGTTACCTCTGCCTCACTCCTTATCAGCGCATACCTGGCGGGAAGAATCCAGCAGCTGGCCTCCGGCTGGAGCCTGGAGATGAGTGCCGGACTCTCATCGACCGTCTACCTCGTGGCCGTGGGACTCATCTGCCTGCTATTTATTCTCAACACAACCGCCATTATCCTCAGCACACGAAAACTCTGCAACCATTAACGGGGGAACGCATTTCAGTCCGCCCGGTAAAGCTCATGCTGATCGCTTTTACATACCGCCAGTGCAGAAAGATGTCCCGGTTATCAACACTTCATAACCCTGGACCCGAACAGATGCCGGAGTAAAAACAGATCTGTAGTATGCGATAAATCCTTTCATTTTTTTTATTATTCAAAATATTGATTATTTTTGCAAGCCCAAATAAGAACGGGAAAACGAGAATTTAGTTAAAGACTTAATAAATAGTAAAATGGCAAACCATTTATCAGCAAAGAAGAGGATCAGACAGATCGAGTCGCGCCGCACCAGAAATAAGTACCAGGCACGTACCATGCGGAACGCCGTTAAGAAACTGAAGAATACTTCCGACAAAGCTGAAGCCGCTGAAATGTATCCGAAGGTTGTTTCGATGCTCGACAAGCTGGCCAAGACCAGTGTGATCCACAAGAACAAAGCTTCCAACTTAAAATCGAAGCTTTCCAAACATGTAGAAAGTTTATAACACCTATTTACAGACAATATGAGCAAGCCTTCCGGTTTTTTCCGGAAGGTTTTTTTTTGCTGCCGTCGAGATTTCCCGGGTTGATCACATAAACAGGGAAAACAGCATGAACGAATATAAAAACACGTCGATCAGGGATTGGTCGGTCGAGGACCGTCCCCGCGAAAAATTACTCAAATCGGGTGTCAATTCTCTCTCCAATGCAGAGCTAATCGCTCTTCTGATCGGCAGCGGAACCAGGGAGATCAATGCGGTCGAGCTCTCCAGAAAACTACTTGTATCGGTAAACAATAACCTGCACGAACTAAGCAGGCTAGGACATGGTGAGCTGGTAAAGATAAAAGGGATCGGTACAGCCAGGGCCATCACCCTGATGGCCGCCATCGAACTGGGCTCACGGAAAAGTAACAGCTATGCGGAAGAGAAAATCAGCATAAAAAACAGCCAGACCGCCTATGAATTGCTCTATCCTGTAATCGGAGAACTCGAACATGAGGAGTTCTGGATCATCATCCTGAACAGGGCCCACAAGGTAATCAAAACAGAGAAGATCAGTCAGGGCGGCCTCACCGGAACGGTGATCGACACCCGCATGATCCTGAAACATGCCCTTGACAAAAGAGCCACCTCACTGATCATCTCCCACAACCACCCATCAGGAAATAAAGCTCCGAGTGAAGCCGATATCAACATCACCAAAAAGATTAAAAATGCAGCGGAGATCATGGATATTAGTGTACTCGACCACGTTATTGTAGCCGGACAAACATATTTCAGCTTTGCCGACGAAGGACTCATGGGCTGTTAAAACTGTTCGAGCAACTCGGCAACAGTCAGCCCAAGAACAGGATGAACTTTTTCGGGGGCTATTTCAGCCAATGGCCCGAGAACGAACAACCGCTTCTCAATCCCCGGGTGCGGAATAATCAACCTGTCACTTCGTATTACCAGGTCATCGTAAAATAAAAGGTCCAGGTCAATGATCCTGTCGGTATAGCCTCCTGCCGCCGGCATCCTGCCCATCAACTGCTCAATGTTCTGAAGGATTTTCAATAAAGAGTGGGGTGCGTGAGTCGTTTCCATCACCAGGCACTGGTTGATAAACATGTTCCTGCTCTCGAATCCCCAGGGATCACTCTCATAAATGGCCGAGACAGCAAGGATCCTGCCGCCCTTGTCGCTTATATGCTGCCGTGCAGTCAACAGGTGCCCTTTCCGGTCACCCAGGTTGGTTCCCAAACCGATCCACGCCCTATGAACAATAGCATCTTTCATCTTGTTATTGCAAAAATACCTACATTATTTGTCAATCCGTCAAAAAAAGAAAAACCGAGTGTAGAACATGTTTTTAATCAGTTCGATAATTACTAAATTAGGGCCTCCTTTATCAGGGAAATTTATGAATTAAAAAAATCATCTAAACAACAACACCATGAATAGCTTTTTAAAGTATACCCTCGCAACGATGTCTGGGATCATCCTCCTGAATATCGTAGGTATGATTACCTTCTTTATTTTTATTGGAATTGCCGCAGCCACCACAGATAAAGTGTCGGTTGAAGAGAATTCCATGCTTGTTGCAAAATTCGACAAGCCGATTATCGACCGGGCCAATAATGACCCTTTTAGTCAGTTCTCCTTCGGAAGCTTTGATATTGAAGTGAGCATGGGACTCGACCAGGTCCTGAAAGACATCGAAAAAGCCAAAGGTGATGAGAATATCTCCGGAATATTTCTACGTCTGTCAACCGTTCCCAGCGGCATGGCCACGGTAAACGAAGTGAGAAATGCACTGCTGGATTTCAAAGAGAGTGGAAAAACCATTATCGCCCATGCCGATGCCTATACCCAGAAAACCTACTATCTTGCGTCAGCAGCAGACAAGATCTACCTCACCCCAACCAGTAATTTCGATTTCAAGGGTCTGGAGGCAACAGTGCTGCTCTTCAAAAGAGCGCTCGACAAATATGGCATCGATATGCAGGTGATCAGGCACGGGGCCTTCAAGAGTGCCGTTGAGCCTTTCCTTACAGATGAGATCAGCGATGCCAACCGGGAACAACTCGATGTGATGCTGAGCTCCCTCTGGGGAAAAATGGTTGACGAGATCTCCATCGCCCGGGGAATTCCGGTGAATGAACTGAACAGGTATGCAGACGAGCTTTCAGTCACCTTCGATCACCAGGCCCTGGAGAAGAAGTTGATCGATGGACTAAAATACTATGATGAAGTGCTGGATGAGATGAGAGCACTGACCGAAACTGACGAGGATGACGATATCCCCTCTATTTCATTGAAGAAATACGCAGAGGTGGAGGTTGACAAGAAGAAAAAGGCGGCAAAAGACAGGATCGCTGTGATATATGCCATGGGGTCAGTGGAAACCGGCGATGGAGATGAAGGGTCCATCGGGTCCGACCGGATCGCCCGGGCTATTCGCGATGCCCGGAAGGATGACAAGGTGAAAGCCATCGTTTTCAGGGTTAATTCTCCAGGAGGCAGCGCACTTGCTTCAGAGATCATTCACCGTGAGGTAAAGCTGGCCGCTGAAACAAAACCGGTCGTTGCCTCAATGGGAGACGTCGCCGCCTCGGGCGGATATTATATTGTTTGTCCGGCCGATACCATCATTGCCAGTGAAACAACCATCACAGGATCAATCGGTGTTTTCGGGTTGTTCCCCAACTTGCAGGAGATGATGAACGATAAGATCGGGATCACCACCGGTGTTGTAAAAACCAATAAGTATGCGGATATCGGTTCACCTACCAGGCCGCTTACCGCAGATGAGAGAAAAATGATACAGTCTTTCGTGGATGATATATACACCACCTTTGTCAACAAAGTGGCCGAAGGAAGGTCCATGACCTACGAAGAGGTTGATGCAATTGGCAGCGGGCGGGTCTGGTCGGGTGTCAACGCGATGGAGATCGGCCTGGTCGACCTGTACGGCGGACTGGAAAGATCGATCGAAGTGGCCGCGGAGATGGCCGGACTGGAAAACTACAGGGTAAAATCTCTCCCTGTGCAGGAGGATCCGTTTACACTGCTGATGAAACAGTTCACAGGAAATGCAAAAGCCAGGATCATGAAAAAAGAACTCGGAGCCACCTATGAACTTTATAAAAAAATCGAAGAGATCTCGAAAATGCGTGGGATACAGGCAATGATGCCGTATACCCTTGACATTCATTAAAAAGTTGGTCAACTCATTTGGCCCGGTCAGCAACTGACCGGGCTTTTTTTTCTCCCTGTTCAATTGATTTGTTTAAATTTGCACTCTTTCTGCCTGCATCCATGCAAAAAAGGAAATTTACAATATGGTCCTTTCTTTTGTTTCCATTCAGCCTTCTGTACGGACTGGGAGTTGGAATGCGAAATATGCTGTTCGAGTGGGAACTTCTTCCATCAGAAGAGTTCAATCAGCCCGTCATATCCGTGGGAAACATTACTGCTGGCGGAACAGGAAAAACCCCACACGTGGAGTACCTGGCAGAACTGCTGAAAAATGATTTTTCAATCGCATGCCTGAGCAGGGGATACAAACGTGCAACCAACCATTTTATCATTGCAGATGCTGCATCTTCCGCAAAAATGATTGGCGATGAACCCCGCCAGATGAAGCAGAAATTTCCGGAAATAACTGTTGCAGTCGACCGCCGCAGGGTCCATGGAATAAAAAAGCTGAATCAGCTTCCCCAACCCCCGGATGTGATTCTGCTCGATGATGCCTTTCAGCACCGCTATGTGAAGCCCGGAAAATCGATCCTTCTGACGGATTACAATAAAATGATAACTCAAGATTTCCTGCTGCCGGCAGGCCGGCTGCGCGAACCGGCATCCGGCCGGAAAAGGGCAGATATCATTCTTGTTACAAAATCCCCCCGGCGGATCAAGCCAATTGAGATGAGGAACATAGCAAAAAACCTTATCACAGGCTTTCACCAGCATCTCTTTTTCACCACCGTCTCCTATGGCGAAATACAACCGGTCTTTTTCCCGGATAACAAGCTTACAGCAGATGATTTCAGAAAGAAAAAGGTACCGCTGATCCTGCTCACCGGAATTGCAGATCCCAGGGCCATCCGTACATTTGCACGAAGTATATCCACCAAATTGCAAATGCTGACTTTCCCGGATCATCACTCCTACTCGGAAAAAGACATCCGGAAACTGCAGGAAAAAGTTGAGATGACCGGTCATCCAGACACATTGATTCTTACTACAGAAAAAGATGCAATGAGGCTGCAGGACCTTGACATAAGCGATTCTTTAAAAAAATCCCTGTATTATGTTCCCATCCGGGTAGAATTTGTGAATGAGCACCAGAAAAATGAATTCGATAAAATTATAATGAGCTATGTTAGAAGCAATCAACGAGACAATATCCTACATAAGAAGCCGGACCAGGCTTCAGCCTGAGACGGCGATTATCCTGGGTACGGGACTGGGCAGTATAGCCGATGAGATTGAGCCCGAAACAGTCATTCCCTACGAGCAGATCCCGCATTTTCCCCTGTCGACAGTGGAGGGTCATGACGGAAAAATGATCATCGGCACCTATGCCGGAAAGGAGATCGTTGCCCTGAAAGGACGGTTTCACTTCTATGAGGGGTATACCATGCAGGAGGTGACCTTTCCAGTGCGCGTGCTGAAGTTCATGGGCATTCAGAACCTGTTTATCTCCAATGCTGCAGGAGGAATGAATCCCGATTTCGAAGTGGGTGACGTGATGTTCATCAACGACCACATTAACCTGATGCCCAACCCTTTGATCGGAGCACACCATCCGGAATTTGGCGACCGCTTTCCTGATATGAGTAGCGTTTATAACAAAGATCTGATCATTAAAGCCCTCAAATCTGCCACAGAGAACCAGCTCAGGGCGCACAAGGGTTGCTACGTGGGGGTTACCGGACCAACCCTCGAAACGCCCAAGGAATATGACTGTTTTCGGATCATCGGTGGCGATGCGGTGGGCATGTCAACCGTCCCTGAGGCCATCGTTGCCCACCAGATGGAGATGAACATCTTTGCTGTTTCGGTCATCACCGACCTTGGTGTTCCGGGAAAGATCGAAAAGATATCTCATGCAATCGTTCAGGAGGCTGCTTCAAAAATAACACCAAAACTGATCAGGGTCATCTCCGAACTGGTCTCCGGCCTGTAATGTAAATAAAGGATCTTATCATGCAGGAGCAATATGTTTGAGTTACAATGATACATTATTCAAAACCAATTACCCGTTGAAAAAAAAGAATGTCGACGGATTTCAGAAGGGCAGGGTGATCTCCTTATCAGCGGTACACCTCGTACACGATATCTATACCTCATTTCTTGCTCCTGCACTACCCAAGATTATCGACAAGCTTGGCATGAGTTATGGCCTCGCCGGACTGCTGGCCGTGATACAGCGCATCCCCTCGCTGTTTAACCCACTGATGGGAATCATTGCCGAGCGCCCCTCCATGAAATACATGGTGATCGTCTCCCCGGCAATAACGGCGGTTGCCATGAGCCTGATCGGTATCGCCCCGGGGTATATCTTCCTTTCGATCCTGCTCTTCGTTTCAGGTATCAGCTCCATGATGTGGCACATCCCCAGCCCGGTGATGATCAAGGTGCTATCTGGAAACCGCAGCGGAAAGGGGATGAGTTACTATATGGT
>CAYOVC010000167.1:0-6496 GCA_964407305.1 uncultured Bacteroidaceae bacterium
GGTAGCGTTACTGGGAAGTTGTAGCAATTACAACACGGGAGAACTTGTCGGAGTGCAGGGACGGAAAGCCTATGCAGAGCCGGATCCCTACGGAATGCTTTTCATTCCCTCAGGTTCATTTACCATGGGTCCGAGCGACCAGGATGTTGCATGGACACAGAATGCAATGGCCAGAACGATATCCATTGATGCATTCTGGATGGATGAAACCGAAATCACAAACAACGAATACAGGCAATATGTCTATTGGGTGCGTGATTCGATCATCAGAAAATTCCTTGCGGTCAACGGACAGGAGGATTTTCTCTACCTGGATGAAAACGGACAACAGGTAGATGACAGGGATGGACAACCCAGGATCAACTGGGACACGCCCATGGATGTCATAACGAAAGATAAAGAGGGCAACCTCAGAAATATGGTTTACGGAGACCCCAGCAATCCTGATGATAATGGAATAGGTATCTATTATTCAGGCGTAGATCAATTATCGCTCAGAGGAAGAGAATTGGATGTAAGCAAGTTGATCTATAACTACTACTGGGTCGACCTGCACCAGGCTGCCAGCAAAAATAACCGGATGAAACTGGAATATAGTGGCGGAACTGCCGAACCATCGGTTTCTTATGAAGGGGAAGTTATCAGACCCGATGGCACCAGGGAACCGGTAATTAGCAGAGGCTCTTTTGTTCATAAAGACTGGGTTTTGGTATATCCCGACACATTGTGCTGGATTGCCGATTTTACATATTCATACAATGAACCGCTGGCCACAATGTATTTCTGGCATGTCTCCTATGACAATTATCCGGTTGTGGGTGTTAATTGGAAACAGGCCAATGCATTCTGTAATTGGAGAACCAGCCACCTGAATGATGCCCTGGCAAAAGAAGGAATTCCACTGGTACAGGACTACAGACTTCCCATCGAAGCAGAATGGGAATGGGCCGCCCGGGGTAACCTGGACCACAGTATGTACCCTTGGGGAGGTGTATACACAAGGAACAGGATTGGTTGTTTCGTTGCCAATTTTAAACCCCTTCGTGGTAATTATGTTGATGATGGTGCATTGGCCACAGAAAGGGTTGCGACTTTTTCTGCCAATGAGTACGGGCTGTACGATATGGCAGGAAATGTTGCCGAATGGACCATCAACGCATATGATCCATCGGCCTATGTTTTCTCTGCAACACTCAATCCTAACTATAAGTACAACGCACACCCAAACGACGCGCCGGTAATGAAAAGAAAAGTAATCAGGGGGGGATCCTGGAAGGATGTTGCCCGCTACCTGCAGGTGAGTATGCGTGATTACGAATACCAGGACACCGCTAAATCATATATTGGCTTTCGCTGCGTACGTTCATATCTAGGTACAAATTAATTCTAAACAACGAATTATGGGAATTACAGAAATAGTTCAAAGTTCGGGCTGGAAATCATTTACAGCTAAACTTTACGGAATTGGAGCATCCATCGTTATTACCGGAGCTTTATTTAAGATCATGCACTGGCCAGGAGCAGGTATTGCACTTACTGCCGGACTGCTGATTGAGGCGATCATATTCTTCTTTTCAGCATTCGAACCGCTGCATGAGGAACTGGACTGGACCCTGGTTTATCCGGAACTTGCCGGAATGTCTGATCCTGATGAAATCGATGAGTACAAGGAACAAGCCATCGCCGGCCGTAATGTCGGATTGCAAAAATTTGATGATTTGATCCAGGAATCGCAGATCAGTGAAGCTGATGTAAAAAATCTGGGGAAAAGTATTGCTGCTATATCTTCCTCATCTGAAAGCATTGCAGATATAACCACAGCCTCACTTGCTACCAAGGAATATTTCGATAAAATGGGCCATGCCGCAACAAACATGGACCAGGTTGCCACAGCTTATGGTACAAATACCGGCACACTGAACCGGCAAGTGGAAACCCTGGCTGAATCCTATAAGAAGACTTCTCAGTTGATCGATGAAAAAGGAAAGGAGATCGCAGAACGATTTGCCACATCCAGCGCCAATCTTACTGCAGCTTATGAAGCGATGTCGGGAGAGGTGAAGCAGGAACATGGTCAGATCTCTGAAAGTCAGAAAAAATTCCAGCTACAGCTCGAGGCACTGGCCAAAAATCTGGATGAACTGAATCAAAGTTATGCTACCCAGGTAGACGGAAGTAAAGAACATCTGAAAGGCACAGCCGATGTGTATAAAGGACTCAACGAAATGGTAAACAGCTTGAAATCCTCTGTGGATGAAACACAAAAATATAAAGAGGAAATTACAAAACTGAGCGAGAGCCTTTCTGAGTTGAACAATATTTATGGGTCGATGCTCTCTGCAATGAGTATTCGAAAAAAATAGGTTATTAATTTTTTCTTAATCCATTTCGCATGGGACACGGTAAGGAAACCCCGAGACAAAAAATGATCGGTATGATGTATTTGGTGCTGACAGCCATGTTGGCACTGAATGTGTCGAAAGATGTGCTTGATGCATTTGTTATCGTGGATCACGGATTGAACCAGACCACTTTTAACTTTGCCTCTAAAAATGAAGGGTATTACAGCAAGTTCGATCTGGCCTATTCACAAAATCCTGAAAAAGTCGGCGACTGGAAGGACAAGGCCGATGAAGTTAAAACGATGACCCAGGATCTTTACGAGTTTATCAATGAGTGTAAGATAGAGATAGTCAGCGTTAAGGACCCTGATGCAGTCATTGATGGGGAAGTGGAACTTGAGGAAGTAAAGGTCAAAGACAATACCGATACCCCTGCCCAGATCATGATAAATGGAAAGAAGGGGCTTGAGCTTAAGGAAAAAATCAATGATTACAGGAAGCATGTCATCTCCCTCATCGATGATCCTGAAGAGTATTCCGGACTGATCGAATCAATTGAAGGAAACCTTAATACCGATGACCATCCGGCAAAAAAGGCCGGTGAACCCGACCACTCGTGGGAAAGTCATAACTTTGAACATCTTCCACTTGCGTCCGTGGTCACTATTCTTTCGAAAATCCAGGCTGATGTCAGAAACGTAGAGTCAGATATCGTCAATTACCTGCTGGAACAGGTTGATGCCAAAGATTTTAAGGTAAACGTGCTGGAGGCCATCGTTCTGCCCAATTCCAACGTTGTATTCAAAGGTCAGGAATACAGGGCACAGGTCTTCCTGGCTGCCTATGATTCCACCAAAGTTCCGGAGGTGGTTCTTGATGGTGGTCAGACACTCGATGTTCAAGGAGGTAAAGGTATTTACACTGCTGTCTCCAATACGCCCGGAGAACGAACCTGGGGCGGAGTTTTGAGGCTTGATAATGACGGACAAATGATTGAAAAGGAATTTTCGGCATCATATCGTGTTGCCGAAGCCAATGCCGTTATCTCTCCAACCAAAATGAATGTATTTTACAGGGGCGTCGACAATCCAGTTTCAATCTCCGCATCCGGTGTAACAGAAAGTGCGGTCAGACCAAGGATCTCAGCAGGTAAGATCAGAAAGGTTTCTCCCGGAAATTATGTTGTTCAGCCAGGTCCACGGGAAAATAATAGTAAAATCAGTGTATATGCCGATGTAGAGGGTAAGGAAAACTTTATGGGTGAAATGAACTTCCGCGTACTGAATCTTCCCTCTCCAACTGCTGTGGTTCAGGGGCTGCCCAAAGGCAGTGGGTTTATGTCACTCAGCAACCTCACCCAGCTTCAAAAAGTCGAAGCTACAGCCGAAGGTTTTCTGTTTGATGTGGTATTTACTGTTACGGGCTTCAAGGTGAATGTTGTTGGTGCCGGAGGAATTAATATCATTGAAGAATCAACGAATGAATCATTCACCAGTGCCCAAAAGGATTTATTCCGTAGAATGAGGGCTGGACAGAGGGTGTTTATTGAAGATATAGAGGCCATCGGACCGGATGGTGTCAAACGTTCACTCAATAGTATAACAATTAAAATTCGATAGTGATGAAGATAGCCAAGTATCTGTTTTTGTTTGTTCTTGTTGCCGGCTTTTCAGCCTTTGTTTATGCGCAACAACCTAATACAAGCATCTCACAAGGCGGACCAGGTACTGCAGCGATGAGTACCGTAGCTACAGAGGATGTTTATACAAGGGAAAATATTACACCGACGAAAAAACCAATTCCCTATCCATACCTCAGGGAGGCTGATGTGATGTGGGCCAAGGATATCTGGCGGATCATTGACCTCAGGCAGCGGATGAACTACCCGTTGCGTTACCCTGAAACCGAACCGATTGAACAACGTTACAGCCTTTACCTGCTATTGATGGAAGGATTGCGATCGGGCGAGATTACACCCTATGCTTTTAACGATTTCAATAATCCTTTTGCCGAACCTACCTCGCTGGCAGAGGTGTATAAAAGAATAGAGGCAGATTCCGTTTTTGATGATGAAGGCGAAGTAAGCAGAGTTGATACCAGGGGTGGAAATATTAAAGGTTTTTATATCAAGGAAAAATGGTACTTTGACAAACAGCACTCAGAAATGAGGGTTCGCATTACTGCCATGGCGCCACTGATCATCAGGCCGAAGTTTGATCCGGTTACTATGCAGCCGCTACCGGGAGTGGATAGAATTATACCCTTCTTTGTATACTTCCCGCAATGCAGGAACCTCTTTGCAACACATTCGGCATTTAATCCAAACAATGATGCGCAAAACATCTCATTCGACGATCTGTTCATCCAGCGCAGGTTCGCCAGTACCATTGCTGCAGAATCAAACGAATTCGGAAACAGGTTTATTGTTGATTACGTCGGCGGTCAGGATGCACTGCTGGAAGCTGAAAGAATCAAAAGTGAACTGTTTATTATGGAACATGATCTCTGGGAGTATTAACAGATAGATATACTTTATTACTGAAAAAAGCCGCATCCCGAAAGATGTGGCTTTTTTTGACTATTATAAAAACCAGGGCAACAGCCTAAGTAGTTTTAAAAAGAAAATTCGTTATGTTTTTATGTGCTTATTAGGAACCGAGCTTGCAAACACTAAATAAACCTGTCACCCAGATCCAACCTTATATCATTGACAAACTCCTTGATCCGCTGCTCCTCCTCTTTCTTACATATCAGTAAAACATCGTTCGAATCTACAACAATATGGTCTTCAAGTCCCTGTAGCAAAACCAGCTTATCGTCGGAAACATTGATTATATTATCAGAAGAATTATAAAGAAAAACATGCTTTCCATTTACAGCATTACCCTGCTGGTCACGCTCCATCTGTTCATACAGTGAGCCCCAGGTCCCCAGGTCCGACCAGCCAATATCGGAAACCATCACATAAACGTTTTCGGCCTTCTCCATGATCGCATAATCAATACTGATATTTCTGCAACGGGCATAGGTCTCTTCAATAAATTTTTCCTCCCCGCGTGTACCATATTTTCCGATACCCCCTTCAAATAGTACATGAACCTCAGGAATGTACTTTTCAAACGCTTGCATAATCGTTGGTAATGACCAGAAAAATATTCCAGCGTTCCAGAAAAATTCACCACTTTCATAAAAGATCCGGGCCATCTCCAGGTCAGGCTTCTCAGTAAAGGTTTTTACCCTTTTCAAACCAGTCTTTTCATAACCAGGAACACTTTTCGGCAACGCCTGTATATATCCATAACCTGTTTCGGGCCGGCTCGGTTTTATCCCCAGGGTAAGCAGGGCACTCTTTTCAGCGACGAACTCCAGGCCAAGTTTTACCTGGGATAAAAAAGCTTCCTCCTTTAAAATCAAATGGTCAGATGGAGCCACAATGATTTGTGCCTCCGGATCATTTTTCAGAATTCTAAAGTTCGCATAATCAATACAGGGAGCAGTATTTCTTCGGCTGGGTTCCAGCAAGATATTCTCCAGTGGTATCGATGGCAACTGACTGTTTATGAGTTCTTTGTAACCAGCATTGCTCACAATATAAATGTTTTCTGCCGGAATCAACTCTTTGAACCGGTCAACAGTCTGCTGCAACAGTGTCTTCCCAATCCCGAGTATATCAATAAACTGCTTTGGATATTTTTCCCTGCTCAGCGGCCAGAAGCGACTGCCGATACCGCCTGCCATTATAATGGCATAATATTTCTTGTTCATATTACACTACAATTGATCTCAAAAGATAAGAAATTATGTGCACATAGACCGACTGAATGTTTAAAAAATAAGTTAAAATACAATCTACTGATCAGTTCATCCCTGTTTTGTAAAAATGCACAATTATTTATTTGTAATTTTACCATATGTCAAAGATCCTGTCATCCGTTGGTAAATACCTGTTATTACTGAAAAGCCTCTTTTCCAGACCGGAGAAACATTCTATTTATTACAAACAGACCATTCGCGAAATGGAAATGCATGGCCTGGGCTCCATTGGTATCATTGCCATTATTTCTCTATTTGTTGGTGCTGCGATCACCATCCAAACCAATTTCAATATTGAAAACCCATGGCTCCCGAGGTACATCGTGGGCGTAACGGTAAGG
>CAYOVC010000168.1:0-6482 GCA_964407305.1 uncultured Bacteroidaceae bacterium
ATGGAGCCTTCTTACTAGCCACTGGCAAAAAGACTTAGTTTTCTTTCTGGCACTATATAGGCTTTATCCTTATTGCATGGGAGCATCTTCCTGATTGTAATGGTTCTCGATTCTTAGCATAGCCCCGTCCTTCGTTGACAGGAGTCCCCGTACTCTCCCTGAAAATGATTTCAGGTTCAATAATGATCTGTCTCTTGGTATTTTTATGTTTCTCATCCAGGAACAATTCTGCAGTTTTTTGTCCGATCTCATTCCCTTTTTGGTTGACGGAGGTGAGTGACGGACGGATATGTGCAGTAAACTCCTCGTTGGCGAATCCGCTAATTGCGAGCTCGCCGGGAACGGGTACACTGTTTTTCTCTGCTGCGATCAGCACACCATGAGCCGCAAGATCGCCTGCGCAGACGATCGCATCCGGTCTGTTTGCGAGCTGCATCAGTTTCTCAAAGGCTGCTGCGCCTCCACGGCGCGTCATACCGGTCTCAATGATATACCGTTCATCAGGTTTCACACCGCTGTCGATCACCGCTTGTCTGAACCCTTTCTGGCGGCTGGCATAGACATTGACCGCTGATGATCCACCCACGTAAGCCGGTTGCCGGCACCCTTTTTGAATCATCTGTTCAGTGAGGCTGCGTGCGGCTTCGAAGTCATCGATTACCACCGAATTGACCGGAAGCGCTTCGGGTATCCGGTCGAAGAAGACCATTCTGACATCCCTGTTGATTAACTCCTCGATATGTTCATACCTGTTGGTTTCCATGGAGAGTGACATCAGGATTCCGTCTACCCGTGCATTAAACAGTGTTTTCAGTGCGCTTATCTCCTTGTCAATGAGCTCATTCGACTGACAGATCATCAGGTTATATCCTGCCTCGCTGAGGATCTCCTCGATGCCATGGATCACATTGGAAAAGAAACTCCGGTTGATATTCGGAACGATCACTCCAACAGTGTTTCCCTTCCCTTTTCTGAGGGAAGCCGCCATGGCATTAGGGAGGTAATTGTGTTCCTTTGCAAGCTTTTGTACCGCTTCCCGGGTGGCTTTGCTGATCCTGGGGTTATCGTTGAGTGCGCGCGATACAGTTGATCCGGAAATGCCCAGTTCGCGGGCCATATCATGTATGGTAATATGCTTTTTATTTCCTTTCATTGACTACAAATATAGAAAAATACAATCGATTGCACAAATTGATTCAAACAAAATTTCATAAAAATATCAGCATCTTTGCTATATTTGAAGACGTATGGGTTATTCAGCGCCCGGGCAGCGCCATCTGATGGCGTTAGCGGCATCTGATACCTGTAAAAAAGTGTGTATGACAAATAGAAACAGGATACTGACCATCATATTTGCCGTGATTGCCATCGTTGCACTTCTTGGCAGCCTCCTCGATAACATCCTGCTTCAATATCCGGCGAAGCCGTTGCTGATGGTCTGGATCGCGGTTTACTTCCTTTTAAACGCCAAAAAGCGCTCCTTCAGGGCTGGTGTGCTGATCGCCTTTTTCTTTAGCTGGGTGGGGGATATGTTCCTGATGTTCTCCGGCGGAACTGACAATGAGATGTTCTTTTATGCCGATATGGCAGGGTACTTCGGTGCCCAGGTCGCCTATATTTTTGTCTTTTTGCTGAGTACGGAAAATGACATTAAGGGACTCCTGCTGAGAAATCCTCTCTGGATCATTCCCCTGGCGGGATATGGCGTTCTTATTAGCCTGTTTCTCTACCCCAGGCTCGAGGGCGCAATGGTAACCATCATCCTGGTCTATACCATTTCACTCACCTGCATGTCACTGGCCGCACTGAACAGGCGCGACCGTGTGAATTTTAACAGTTTCAGACTGGTCTTCGCCGGATCGCTTTTCTTTTTGGTATCAGGCAGTCTTTTTGCAATCAGTAAATATCATACCCCTCTTCCATATACCGGTTTCCTGAACATGCTTACCTATATAATTGCCCAGTACCTGATGATGCGCGGACTGATCCTCGAGCGGGAGCGTCCGGGTTTACCTTCTCAAAACCGCAGGTAGAAACGTAATCCGGTACCATGGTACCTCCAGTTTTCGAAAGCGGTGAATACACCAATATCAAACAGGAACCCGATCTCGGCCAGACTATACCCGGCCTGGATATGGTGATTGATGGAGGGTGTATAGAGGTAGTTTACAGAAACGGCCTCGTTCCAGAGTCGTTCGCTGAACCATGGAAGCAGTTTCAGCAGTAAAAACGACGAGGAGAGCTGCGCGTGTGCCTGGAAAAAGTGTTCATTTGTGCTGGCCCGGTAGTGATCAAGCAACAGGAATGTTTCGGAGAACCCGATCTTGTCGAACAACAGGGGAGAGGCTTTGAAATGGCTGTAGTCGGAGAAATGCATGCTCCCTGCGTGAAGATATGTACCTCCCTCAATGCTATAGTTCAGCTTTGAAAGCAAACCCACCTCCCGTTCATGGTGCAATCCCCCGATAAGAAGGCTGTAATCGCCCCAACCGCTGTTATCCATTGGAAAGGCATGTTTATATGCGGTATATAGCGTGGGGTAGTCCGATTTAAAATATTGCTTGCGACCCCTTTTCAGGCGGTAGTAGTGGTCCTTGGTGTATTCCAGTCTGACCTGACCGGTCAGCAGGCGGGAGTCTTTGAACATGGGCAGGTCGGAACCGGACTGGTCGGAATCCAGGTGTTCGGGGTAGTTCGTCGTGTACTCCTTTGCATCCCTGTAGAAGAATGAGAAATCGGAATGGTTGGTGAGCTCGCGGCGGTTACGGTAGTCTGCAGTGGCGTAGAAAACGAACCCCGTGGCAAGGTCCATTCGGTGCTCGAGCTGAGCGCCGATATTTTCATACCGTTTCGAGTAGTTTTCCCTGTAAAAAAGCGAGTAGGCACTGTTTGTGAGGACCGGAATCCCGGTCTCACCATTAAAATCCATCGACTGGTAATCCATCCTGAGCGCGATTTTTCCCCGTATTTTCGGCGCGTAGAGTATGCTGGAGGTCCACTCAATGTCGGGGGCCCTGCGCGCAAAGGTATAGCCGGCATTGAGGTTCCACCTGTATACTTCGGTGAAGTTCGGACGGTAGTCGTAGCTCAGGCTCTGGCCATATTTGAATCCGTCAACAGTATTGAATGAAAGCATGGAGAGATCAATGATGCCGCCATAAACCCACCGCGTTTTCCTGTCGGCCGAAAGAAACGTTTTTCCAACAATAAAATCACGCGCCCTTTTCTTTTGTCTTCTCGCGCGCATCATGGAATCCCTCCTTGCGGCGATATCAGCGTTCCCGAAACCAAAGATCGAATCGCGTGTGATGATCGTGCTTTTCTCCTCAAGGGTAAGCGGTACCGGTCTGATCTTGCTCCAGAAGGCCGAGTCGTTCTTTACCGCATCGGGGGCCACCGAAAATTTTGTACCTTCAACTTCCAGCTTATTGCTGCTTGTATCGGCCTTTTCGGTCTCCTTTTCCATCAGTTTGGTGAGCCTGGCCATCTCCCTGTCATTGAGCTCCTCCTTTTCCAGGATCTCCTGAATTTTTTGTTGCCCTGCGGAGAGCTCCTCATCCTTCGCTTCAGTTTCCGGGGAGGGCTGGTTCAGCGGCTCGAAAAATGATTTGGGCAGGTTCGGATTCAAAACGGTTTTCTTGTACTCGAGGGAGGAGACGTAGGTGACGTCGGCCCTCACACCGGCAATCTCAATTCCCACATCGAGTTTATGACTCACTGGTAGCCAGGCGTCCATGATCACGTTGGCATATTGCTGCTCCAGGTCAAGGGTGCCGGCTATCGTACTGATGGTAAGATCTGTGGAGTGCAGGCACCAGAGATCCTCAACGATGTAGATGTATCCTGAACAGAGCTGCTGACTTTTCCTTTTTGGGGTAACCTCAATTTTTGCGATCATGTGGTTCCCCTGGAGGAAGGAGCCTTCAAAGCTGTATTTGTAATAGAAAAAGGCGTTTTGCGCAAGCGGTGAGACAAAAGACTCGATCTGCGGTTGGTAGAGGCTTGCATTGATGTAGTCCATCGGGTTGACGTTGTTGACGTAGCCTGGGATGGTATTTTGCGATGCAATGATCCGCATATCATATTTGTCGGGTGCACGGTAGGTAACTTCATTCAGCGATTCGAGCATATAGGCACGGTTCTCCTCAACTTTGATATCGCCCACTTCAATCCGTTTTGCAATGGCCCGGGGCAGTTTATGAAAATAGGCCGTTCCCTTGATGTAGATCTCAGCATCGTAGATGGAAACCTGGTTGAGGTGGTAGTTCGCCAGTCCGATCGCCTTGCGCATCACCCTGTAGGCAGGATCTTCGCCTGTGGCGGAAATTCTGACTTCAGGGATCATGTAGGTCTGCGGTGGCATAACGATCTCCAGATTCAGCATGGTGCCGGTCACATTGATGGTTTTGGTCACCTCCATGTACCCGAGACTTCTGAAAAAGATGGTGTATTTCCCCTCCGGCAAAGGAAGTGAAAAGAGTCCGAGGGAGTTGCTGGTGGTTCCGCGTGTCAGCTCCTTGATGAAGATCGAGGCATAGGGAACCGGCACACCGTTGATGTCAACGATTTTGCCTTCAATTCCCTGTCCGGAAAGCTGACTGATGGAGATGGACAAAACCAGCGTTATGGAAAGCAATCCTTTTTTCAGCATCCGGTGAATATAGTAAAAAGCTGGAATAATTACCAATTATGATGAAATATTTTGTGATACAAACTGCTACAGACATGGCGCCGCTGGGGCTATACATATCGCTCGGAAGCTATATATGCTCCGGGCGACATGTCTGTTGTTTAAAACCCAAAGTAATTCTTCGCATTGCCGTAGCAGATATCCTGCACCATCTTCCCGGTCATTTCCATATCATAAGGAATCTCACCAAGCTCCATATCGTTACCAAACAGATTGCAGAGAATTCTTCTGAAATACTCATGCCTCGGAAAAGAAAGGAAGCTTCTGGAATCGGTCAACATTCCCACGAACCTGCTGATGAGTCCCAGTTGTGAAAGGGTGTTCATCTGGGCGATCATCCCCTCTTTCTGATCCAGAAACCACCAACCGGATCCGAACTGCATTTTGCCCGGGGTTCTACCGTCGTTGAAATTGCCCGCCATTGTTACCATCAGTTCATTGTTGGCAGGATTGAGGTTATAGACAATGGTTTTTGTCAGCTGATCAGTGCTGTCGAGCTTATCAAAGAGTTTCGACATTGCCCTGGCTACAGGGAAATCGCCAATGGAATCATATCCTGTATCCGGACCCAATTGCAGGAACATCCGGCTGTTGTTGTTCCTGATCGCGCCGATATGGAATTGCTGTGTCCACCCTTTGTCATGGTCCATCGCGGCCAGTTCAACCAGCATCGCTGTTTTAAATTTCAACTGATCCTTTTCAGCTACCTCTTCCCTGTTCCTGATCCGGTGAAATATCTCACCAATCTCATCATGGGCATACGCTTCATAATAGAAAGTTTCGAGTCCGTGGTCCGACAACCTGCATCCCATCTCTCCGAAAAAGTCGTGTCGCCTCGCCAGCGCCTCCAGCAGGTCCATGAAGCTACCGATCTGGTATTCGGCAGCCACTTCCAGCATGTCGAGGTAGCTGTTGTATATATTGATATCCTCCACGGCCATTGCTTTGTCGGGGCGCCACGTGGGCAGTACCTTTATTTCGAAACCATCATCATGAATCTTTCGGTGGTGTTCAAGGCTGTCCACGGGGTCATCTGTTGTGCAAACCACCTCTACATTCATCTTGCGGAGCAGGTTCCTGACGCTGAATTCGTCACTCTTCAACATCGTCTCCGTTTTCCTGTAAATCTCTTCGGAGGTATCCGGACCCAGCAGTTCTTCGATGTCAAAATACCTTCTGAGCTCCATATGCGTCCAGTGATACAATGGATTGCGGAGCGTAGCCGGAACAGTCTCGGCCCATTTCATAAATTTCTCCTCGTCGGAAGCATCCCCCGTACAGTATCTTTCATCCACCCCGTTGGCACGCATCGCCCGCCATTTATAGTGATCCCCCGCTAACCAGATTTCAGAGATATTATTGAATTTCCGGTCGTTGGCGATATCTTCGGGGCTCAGGTGACAATGATAGTCGATGATCGGCATCGGCGCTGCATAGGAATGATAAAGTTCCCGGGCCGCCTTGGTCTCCAGGAGAAAATCCTTGTCCATGAATGGGTGCATCTCTTTAAATCTTTATTTAAGCTATTAATATTATGTAAGTTATCTATTTTCGAACAAGCTTTTGGTACTAGTTGCCTCACCTATTAAAAATTTTCAACGGAGGTTCGGCGAACCGAACGCAGTGAGCTCGCGAATACCGCTAAAAAATATATTTCTATATGAGCAGCCCCATCAATGAACTAACAGTAATCTAATCCCATTTAATGATGTCCTTTCCTGCCTACCGGCAGGCAGGTGTCTTTGCTCCGTTATAATCTTGCCTCAATGATGAGGGGTTCATATGTATTTTA
>CAYOVC010000169.1:0-4665 GCA_964407305.1 uncultured Bacteroidaceae bacterium
ATGTCATTAAGGCGGCTATCTATAATGCTTTGGAACTCTATTCGGAGAAGATGTTGGCCGGAAATGTTCACTTTCTGGAAAATGTTCACTTTCTGGCAATTGGTAAAAAGGGATATGATTTTCTAAAAAGAAACGGGTACAACGTCATTTTCAATGGAAGTGATATTTTTGACGATCTTACTTTTGAAAATTCAGTACAAATCTCGGAGATGGTCATGGATCTCTATGTGAAGGGCGATTATGACCATGTTGATATTGTCTATAACCAGTTCAAAAACGCAGCAACGCAAACTGTTGTTAATGAGCAGTTTCTGCCTATCAAGATGGAAGAGTTGGAGGATGAAGATGAAAAGCTGGGTGTGGCAGATTATATTTTTGAACCTTCGAAGGAGTATATTGTCGATGAGTTGATCCCCAGGTCACTGAAACTACAGTTTTATAAGGCGATTCTCGATTCCTCTGCATCTGAACACGGGGCCAGGATGACCGCCATGCATAAGGCAACAGATAATGCGACGGAACTTATAAAAGAACTGAGTCTCCAGTACAACAAGGCCCGTCAGGCCACAATTACCAATGAAATCATCGAGATAGTCAGTGGCGCTCAGGCGCTCAGCGGTTAGGAGCAGCTAATTGTACTCTCCCCAGCTTTTAATGGGCAAATCTTCCAGCTTCATTCTGCAAAATGCATATATAAATGCACTTGCAAGCCTGGCATTGGTAATCAACGGAATATTGTAATCCACTGCTGAACGCCTGATGGTATAGTCGTTCGAAAGCTCATGACTGGTGAGGTTTTTGGGAATGTTGATTACAAGGTCTATCTGTCCGCCCGCGAGATGCTCAAGCACATTGGGTTTTTTGTCTTCGTCGGGCCAGGCGAGGTCGAACGAGTCGAATCCATTCAGCTTCAAAAATTCATGTGTTCCATGTGTGGCAAACAGATTATACCCCCTCTCTACAAGCATTCGGCAAGAATTGATCAACTCAACTTTTGAACGCATCGGACCGGTAGAAAGCAGAATGTTCTTTTTTGGAATGGTATACCCGACGGATAACATCGCCTTCAGAATCGCTTCATAATAATTGTCGCCAATACATCCAACCTCACCGGTGGAAGACATATCAACCCCCAGCACAGGATCGGCCTTCTTCAATCTTGAGAAGGAAAACTGGGGGGCCTTACAGCCAATGTAATCGAGATCGAAGATCGATTTGTCGGGTTTGTTCACCGGAAGATCCAGCATGACGCGGGTAGCCTGATCGATAAGGTTGACTTTTAAAACCTTACTAACAAAAGGCATGCTCCTGGATGCCCTTAGATTGCATTCTATTACCTTGATATCATTGTCTTTGGCGAGAAACTGCATGTTGAACGGACCTGAAATCTCGAGGGCCTCTGCCAGCTGACGTGCAATCTTTTTTATACGCCTGACCGTCTCAAAATAGATTTTCTGCGGTGGAAATACCATGGTGGCATCGCCGGAGTGTACCCCCGCAAATTCAACATGTTCAGATATTGCATAGGAAAACAATTCACCCCTATTCGCAACTGCGTCAATTTCAATTTCTTTCGCCTGCTCAATGAATTCAGAAACCACAACCGGATACTGTTTTGATACTTTTGCTGCAAGGGTTAAAAAATGCTCCAGCTCCTCTCTGTTGGAGACCACATTCATTGCGGCACCCGACAACACATAGGAGGGTCGTATTAAAAGCGGATAACCTACCTCAGCGACAAATGTAAATATCTCATCGAGACTGGTCAGCTCCTTCCACCGGGGCTGATCAATACCCAGCCGGTCCAACAGCATGGAAAATTTGTGCCGGTTTTCCGCATTGTCTATGGAAATAGGTGAAGTTCCCAAAACATGAACCCCGGTGTTGTGTAGTCGCATGGCCAGGTTATTTGGGATCTGACCACCAACGGAGACAATGACTCCTTTGGGTTGTTCAAGATCATGAATGTCCATCACCCGTTCAAAAGAAAGTTCATCGAAGTAGAGCCTGTCGCACATATCATAATCGGTTGACACCGTTTCCGGGTTGTAATTGATCATGATTGACCTGTATCCCTGTTCGTTAACACTCTTCAAAGCATTCACACTGCACCAGTCAAATTCCACGCTGCTACCAATGCGGTAGGCGCCTGAACCAAGAACCACAACAGACTTTTGGTCACTGTAAAATTCAATATCATGTTCACTTCCACTGTATGTCAGATAAAGGTAATTGGTTTTTGCCGGGTATTCTGCGGCCAGGGTATCAATCTGTTTAACATAAGGAACAATGTTTCGGCTTTTCCTGTGGTCCCTTATCAGGTGCATCTCTTCAGTAACATCACCGTCCATGATAATACGTGCCAGTTGAAAATCACTGAATCCCAGTATTTTGGCTTGCAAAAGCAGCTCATCATCCAGTTCGCTGAGCGAGCCTGCCTTTTCAAGCCTGTTTTTCAGATCAAATATATTCTTCAGCCTCACCAGGAACCATTTATCAATTTTGGTCAGATCATGAATCATATCCACGGAATACCCCTTGTCAAAAGCCTTTTCAATGACAAGTATACGCATATCGGTGGGTTCCATAAGCTCCTTGTCTATATTGTCGAAATCCAGGTTCATGTTTCCGACAAAGCCATGCATACCCTGACCGATCATTCTTATTCCCTTTTGTATGGCCTCTTCAAAGGTTCGGCCAATGGCCATGACCTCACCCACCGACTTCATGCTTGAATCAATCATTTTTGAAACACCGGAGAATTTATTCAGATCCCAACGAGGTATTTTGCAAACGATATAATCTAAAGCAGGTTCGAAAAAGGCCGAGGTGGTTTTGGTAATGGAGTTCTTTAACTCATGTAGCCCATATCCCAGGGCAAGCTTGGCAGCGACGAAAGCCAACGGATAACCGGTTGCTTTGGAAGCCAGAGCAGACGACCTGGAAAGGCGAGCATTGACCTCGATAACCCTGTAGTCCTCAGATTTGGGATCCAGGGTGTACTGTACATTGCACTCCCCGATAATACCGATGTGACGGATGATCTCAATAGAGAGTTTTCTTAATTTATGGTATTCACTGTTCGTTAAGGTCTGAGAAGGAGCTACAACAATGCTCTCCCCCGTATGAATACCCAGGGGATCGAAATTTTCCATATTACAGACAGTAATACAGTTGTCATATTTGTCGCGAACAACCTCGTACTCCACCTCTTTCCAGCCTTTAAGGGACTCCTCTACGAGGATCTGTTTTGAATATGAGAAGGCATTAACTGCCAGTTTTTGCAACTCATCAGGGTTGTTGCAGAATCCACTGCCCTGGCCCCCCAGGGTATATGCTGCCCTGATAATGATTGGGAATCCGAGTTGCTCCGCAGCTTTATGGGCATCGGAAACGGTTGTGACGGCTATGCTGCGGGGAGTCTTCACATTGATTTCCTTCAGTTTTCCGGAGAATAACTCCCGGTCCTCAGTGTCCATAATTGCCTGAACCGGAGTTCCCAAAACCTGAACCCCGTATTTTTTGAGTATTCCATTCTGGTGCAGCTCAACGCCGCAGTTCAAGGCTGTCTGCCCCCCAAAAGACAGAAGAATTCCCTCCGGCTGCTCTTTCTGTATGACCCTTTCAACAAAGTAGGGAGTAACAGGCAGAAAGTAGACCTCATCAGCGATCTCCTCTGAGGTCTGAACTGTTGCAATATTTGGGTTGATCAGTACGGTTGCAACCCCCTCTTCACGCAGTGCTTTGAGCGCCTGTGATCCTGAGTAGTCAAATTCTCCTGCCTCTCCGATTTTTAATGCTCCCGAGCCAAGAATTAATACTTTGTTGATTTTTTCAGACATTCTGTCGCAGTATTTGTGTATGTATGAATCGACCGGCAAAACAATCTGCCCGGCTTGGATGTTCCGGGAGCCAAAAGTATAAAAAAAATCAAACTGTTTTGCATTTGTTGCGTAAAAATGTATAAATTTGCAGCTGAATTGTATAAATATACAGGACAATGAAAGAGAGAAGTGAAAGATTAATGGTCATAAGGCGTTTGATCAACAGCATCAATATCTCCTCCCAGGAGGAGTTGTTGTCGCTTCTTGAAGAGCAGGGTTTTTCTATGACTCAGGCAACACTTTCAAGGGATCTGAAGCACCTGAGGGTGGCAAAAATGCCGGATAGCGAAAGAGGATACATCTACATGCTTACTGAACGGCAATTGAATGTACCAACTGAAAATGACGATATTCCAATCAATGGGTTTGTTTCCATCGATTTTGCACAGGGAATGGCAATCATGAAAACCATGCCCGCGCATGCCAATAGTATTGCATATGCACTGGATAATCTCAATTCTTATGAAATTGCCGGCACTATTGCAGGTGATGATACGATACTGATCATACCCAGGGACGGTGTTAGTAAAACAGACCTTGTGAAACTCCTGAAAAACAGGATGCCGGGAATGAATAATGGATTGATTAATTAGTCCTTGAAAGAAAACTATGTATTTTTAAATAATAAGATCATGTCGGAATTTAAAATATTTGTTGCCGGAGAGCAGGACCTTGGATACCTGGAGGATATAGAAAAGGCAATCTATAATGCATCACAGGTAAAAGGAACCGGAATCGCTGTAAGAAGCAAAGCGTATTTAACAACAAAAATACTTGAAGG
>CAYOVC010000169.1:4675-6472 GCA_964407305.1 uncultured Bacteroidaceae bacterium
ATCCACTCGGATGGTGTTTGGGCCGGCTTTTGTTATATTGAGTCCTGGGGACACAATAAATTTGTAGCCAATAGCGGATTGGTTGTCAATCCACAATTCCGGGGACGGGGACTGGCAGCTAAGATCAAGTCCAGGGCACTTGAGTTGTCTGAAGAGCTATTACCGGAGGCGAAACTGTTTGGACTTACAACGAGCCTGGCAGTGATGAAAATCAACAGCAGCCTCGGGTATAAGCCGGTTACTTTTTCTGAGCTGACAGGCGATGATGAGTTTTGGAAAGGCTGTCAGTCATGCCCCTATTACGATATTCTCGTTAGAACCAGAAGGGCGCATTGTCTTTGTACCGGGATGCTCAAGGAGGCCCCTGCAAAATCAAAAAGTAAAAATGACCAGGAGAATGATAAAGCAGCGTAATAAATTCAGCATATATATTCGGAATGAGTAAAAAGGAGAAAATATTATTGGCGTTCAGCGGTGGTCTCGACACCTCTTTTTGTGCTGTTTACCTGTCCCAAAACAAAAACTATGAGGTACATTCGGCCATTGTAAATACCGGAGGATTTACTGGGCAGGATCTTGGTAGAATCGCTGATCATGCAAAAAAACTTGGGGTTGCTTCGCACACTGTACTGGATGTATCTGAGGATTACTACAGAAAATGTATCAGGTATATGCTTTTCGGTAATGCACTCCGCAACAGAAATTACCCCCTGTCGGTAAGTTCTGAACGATCTTTCCAGGCGATTGCCCTTGCAGAACATGCCAGGGAGAATGGATTTAAGAAAATAGCACACGGATCAACAGCTGCCGGGAATGATCAGGTACGCTTTGATCTTACCATCCAGGTACTTGCACCGGATATAGAGGTAATTACACCGATACGCGAACTGCGCATATCGCGGGAAAAGGAGATCGAATACCTGTCGGAAAAAGGGATAGTTATGGAGGCCGGAGAGGTGAAATATTCGATCAATAAAGGATTATGGGGCACCAGTATAGGTGGCAGGGAGACCCTTACCAGTCATGAAGAACTGCCCGATGATGCCTGGCCATCGGGGCAACCAAAAACCGGAACCGAGCTGGTGGAGATATTATTCGAAAAGGGAGAGCCGGTCGGTATCGGCGGACAAATAATGGACCCGCTTAAGGTGATCCGGAATCTTGAAAAAACAGGTGCAAAGTATGCCATTGGAAGGGACCTGCATGTTGGTGATACGATTATCGGAATAAAAGGCCGGGTGGGATTCGAAGCGGCAGCAGCCAGAATGCTTATTGACGCGCACCTGGCACTGGAAAAGCATGTCTTAACCCGCTGGCAATTGCATTGGAAGGAACAGATTGGAACCTGGTATGGTATGTTTGTTCATGAGGCCCAGTTCCTGGAGCCGGTAATGAGAAATCTTGAAGATTTTCTGACCTCAACACAGCGGAATGTAACCGGAAAAGTAACTTTGCGGTTGCGCCCATACCATCACACAATAACCGGAGTAACCAGTGAATATGACCTGATGGATGAAAAATTTGCTGCATATGGTGAGGAAAATCGCAACTGGAGGGCAGAAGATGTGGATGGCTTTACTAGGCTTCTTGGTATTCAGCAAAATATATGGCACAGGAAAAATATCCGGTAGAAAACAACCTTGTTGTCACTTCTGAAAACCTTGTATTCGTTGGGAATGACGATGGGAGTAACCACTGCTATCGGCATTTTCTCACAGAAACGTATTGATAGTATAAAAAAAAAGATATGATGAAAGTTGGAATTATTGGAGCCGGTAACATTGGGGGTGCTATAGC
>CAYOVC010000170.1:0-6409 GCA_964407305.1 uncultured Bacteroidaceae bacterium
CTTGCAGGCCAGAGGGAGACCGCGCGTGAACTTGTTACCAATACTCCTGTACAGGTCAGCGATTACCACGATTCACGCTACTCTTTTGGCAGCAGTACGCGCGACCAGGCAATGATATTGGAGGCGATGATCCTCACAGGCATGAAAGAGAATGGTTTGCTGCTGCTTGAAAAGATTGCCAAAAGTCTCTCTTCCGGCCAGTGGATGAGTACCCAAACAACTGCCTACAGCCTGGTAAGCGTCGCAAAGTTTACCGGGGGAGAAGCGGCCGGAAAGCGAATCAGCTTCGAATACTCCTTTAATGGCGGAGAGACAAAAAGAGCGGAGACCGGAATGCCGCTTGCGCAGGTTCCTTTTGATCCGGACCAGGAACAGCAGGGAAAAATATGGCTAAAAAACACAACGGAGAGCAGCCTGTTTGTCAGGCTTGTCAATACCGGTCTGCCAAAACCGGGCGAGGAGCAGCGCGAGCAGAACAACCTGAATATCCAAATGTACTATACCGACATGGATGGAAACAGGATAACGCCTGGGTCAATATCCCAAGGAACCGACTTTAATGCCGTCTACCGGGTATTCAATCCGGGTACGGCAGGTCATTTGGAGAATATTGCACTGACGACCATTTATCCATCAGGATGGGAGATCCATAATGAAAGAATGTTTGCCACTTCAGCCGGCAGACAGCCATTTACTTACCAGGATGTGCGCGACGACAGGGTGATGACCTATTTTTCCTTACCGGCCAATCAGTCGAAAACCTTTACTATCCGGCTGAACGCCGCCTATAAAGGTCGGTACTACCTGCCATCAGTAAAGGCAGAAGAGATGTATAGTCCGGGGGTACAGGTGGTGATCCCGGGCAGGTGGATTGAGCTCTCATCAGCATATTAAAATGAGACCGGCTGGAATGGGAAATTGGTTAAAGGAATACAGGGTCCTGCTGATCACCGTTGCTGTTTTCCTTGCTTTTTTCTGGATCTCCCTGCCCAGGCAGCTGTTTGACGATCCGCTTTCAACTGTTGTGTATGACCGGAACGGTGAACTGCTGGGAGCACGTATCGCTGCCGACAGACAGTGGAGGTTTCCCGGCACAGACTCCCTGCCGGTGAAATATGCTACTGCGGTTGTTGCTTATGAGGACCGGTTTTTTTACGTTCACCCGGGGGTGAACCCTGCCAGTATTGTAAGGGCAGTGATGCAGAATATCAGGGCCGGTGAGGTGAAAAGCGGAGGCAGTACCATTACCATGCAGGTGATCAGAATGGCCAGAAAAAACAGGCCCCGCAACATCCTCCAAAAATCCATCGAAACATTCCTGGCTCTCAGGTACGAACTCTCCGCTACAAAACAGGAAATCCTTTACACCTATGCCGGTAATGCCCCTTTCGGGGGGAACGTCGTGGGACTGGAGGCTGCGGCATGGCGCTATTTTGGAAGATCGCCGTTTGAGCTAACCTGGTCGGAGGCGGCAGTGCTGGCAGTGCTTCCCAATGCCCCGGCGTTGATCCATCCCGGAAGAAACCGGGAAAAACTGAAACAGAAAAGGGATGCCCTGCTGAGAACGCTGTTTGAAAAGGGAGATATCGACAAAACCACCTTTCACCTCGCTGTTGCCGAACCCCTTCCAGAAAGACCCGTTCCACTGCCAGACCTCACTCCACACCTTACCGACAGGGTGATGTTAGATCAAAAAAGGAACCGGCTCTTTTCAACGGTCGACCGGTCTTTACAGGAGCGTGCGAATGAACTGACAGAGATACGGCAGGAGATGCTGCGCGCCAATGAGATACACAATATGGCCTGCCTGGTTATCGAGGTGGAAACAGGCGCGGTGCTGGTTTATACCGGTAACAGCAGGCCACAACAAGACCGGCAGCATGGCAATAGTGTGGATATCATACGTTCACCAAGAAGCACCGGGAGTATCATGAAACCCTTTCTATTTGCCGGATTGCTCGATAATGGAGACCTCCTGCAGACGACATTGGTACCCGATGTGCCTGTCAGGTATAGCGGCTATGCCCCAAAAAATTATGACAGGGGATATGAAGGTGCAGTACCCGCCCGGAAGGCACTTGAGCGGTCCCTCAATATTCCTTCGGTGATCATGCTGAAGAAATATGGCGTCGATCCATTCCTTGGATTGCTGCGGAACCTTGGATTCACTACTTTCAGATACTCACATGAATATTACGGGCTGACCCTGATCCTTGGCGGGGGAGAGACAACGCTCTGGGAACTTTCCGGGGCCTACAGCAGCATGGCCCGCGCGTTGAACCATTACCTGGCTTCCGACGGAAACTATTATCTGTCCGATTACCACATGCCCCGACTGGAAGTGAACAGGCTTTCATTAGCCCAAAATGAACTGCAAGAAGAGGGGACCCTATCGGCCTCAAGTATCTTTCTTACTTTTCAATCATTACTTGAAGTAAATAGACCTGATGAATTATCTTTATGGTATTTATTATCATCTTCCAGAAAAATTGCATGGAAGACAGGAACAAGCTATGGGTTCAGGGATGCCTGGGCAGTTGGGGTTACACCCGGGTACGTCGTGGCTGTCTGGGCCGGGAATGCCGATGGGGAAGGCAGACCAGGTCTCACCGGCATACAGGCTGCAGCTCCGTTGATGTTTGATATCTTCGAGATACTTCCCCCGACATCCTGGTTCGAAGAGCCGCTTGACGATCTGTCTGAAGCTGTGGTGTGCAGACAGAGCGGTTATATCGCCGGACCCAATTGTTCGGAGAGAGACACGATACAGGTGGTTCCCGGGGGACTGAAATCGGAAGCATGTCCGTACCATCAACGGGTACATCTTGATGCAACAGGACGCTACCGGGTCAATAGTAACTGCTACCCGGTGAGCAAGATGCAGAGCCGCTCATGGTTTATCCTCCCCCCGTTGATGGAGTGGTATTACAAGCCAAGCGACCCAAGGTACGAATCCCTGCCCCCGGTCATGGAAGGGTGCCGCGATGAGACGGTTCGTGAGTTGGAAATCGTTTATCCTGAACGCAACAGCCACCTTGTGATCCCGCTCGAACTGGACGGTACAAAGGGAAGGGTGGTGTTCGAAGTGGCCCACCGCAACCGGTCTTCCAGGGTTTACTGGCACATCAATGAGTCGTTTATCGGCAGCACATCCGGCATGCACCAGCTGGCAGCTGAGATTCCTCCCGGCATGCATACGCTCACGGTTGTTGACGAAAAGGGCAATTCAGAATCTGTCTCTTTTGAAGTCCTGCGATAGCAGATCACCTCAGAATAATCCGTTCACCGATCACATTCGAAAGTTCATTCTTCACCGTCTCCAGGTCACGCAAACGGGCCATTTGCTCCATTACCATCTCAACATCGCCCTCTGCCTCTTTTTCACCGATCTGCTTCCGGATATCTTCCAGCGCCATGTCGATAACCCTCAGCTTATATAACAGCAGTGCCTTCGGTACCTCAACGCCCAGGTTTTCACCCGGCATTTCGATATAAGACTCCTTTCTTTTCCACACCTTGCTCAGCTCATATTTCGAAGTGACAATATCAACGGCAAGATCCTGAACTTCCTGCTCATCATGAAAGGTAAAGGCCCTTTCAGAGATCTTTTTCCCCGATTCAATGATCGCCTTTACATCTTCAAAAACCCGTTTGTATATGAGGTTGGTGAATTCCAGGTCATCATTCTGGATCTCCCGGATAATGTATTGGGAAACAGTAATGTCAGTATTTTTTTCATTACCCGAAAGCTTCAGTGCCTGGTTCCCGAATTTCAGCAGAAAATAGATGATCTCCCGCTCCTCGATCTCGGAATATACGTTCTGTACGAACGCGGGAACGGTGGGCTGTACCGGTACTACCAGCTGATCGGGGGCCTGGCGCTCCCTTTTCCACGTCTGCTCCCTTCTTCTCTCCCGGATCTTGTTGACCTCGCTATAGAGTACGGCCTCTTCGACATCCAGCAACAGGCTGCACTCCTTCAGGTAAACCGATCTTTTAATCCCGTCGGGAATCACAGCCACCGATCTGACTATATCGGTGATCATGTTGGCCCGCTTGATTGGATCGTTCCGCGTGTCGGCGATCAACACCTCCGTTTTAAAGGTGATGAAATCACGTTCATTGTTGTCAATAAATTCTATGAACTCAGAAGAGCTGTGGCCCTGGGAGAAGGAGTCGGGATCTTCCCCTTCAGGAAAAAGTAACACTTTTACATTCAATCCCTCCTCCAGGATCATGTCAATCCCCCGGAAAGAGGCCTTCAGTCCGGCCTCATCACCATCATACAAAATAGTAATGTTCTCCGTGAACCGCTTGATCAGTCTGATCTGTTCGGGAGTGAGGGCTGTGCCGGAGGAGGAGACAACATTTTCTATTCCTGCCTGGTGCAACGCGATCACATCGGTATATCCCTCTACCAGGAAACAACGGTTGTTGTTGACAATACTCTTTTTTGCCTGAAACAGGCCGTAAAGGATCCGGCTCTTATGGTAGATATCAGATTCCGGGGAGTTGAGGTATTTGGCAATCTTCTTGTCCGACCGGAGTGTCCGGCCGCCAAAGCCAACAACATTACCCGATATCCCATGAATGGGAAAGATGATTCTGCCGGCAAAGCGGTCAAAAACGTAGTCCTCTTTTTCTATAGTCAGACCGGTCTTTACCAGGAATTCCTGCCTGTATCCGGCTTTCAAAGCACTTTCGGTGAGAGCTTTGCGTTCCTCCGGACTATATCCCAGTTGAAATTTTTCTACAATGTCATCCCGAAAACCCCGCTGCCGGAGATAGCTGAGCCCCACCGCTTTGCCTTCGGCGGTAAGAAGCTGCCCGGTAAAAAATTTCTGCGCATACTGCGTGACAGCAAGCAGGCTTTCGCGCTCGTTCCGTTGCTGGATCTCTTCCGGTGTGAGCTCGGTCTGCTCGATCTCAATATTGTATTTCTTAGCCAGATATTGCAGTGCCTCCGGGTAGGAGAGCTTTTCATGCTCCATGAGGAAACCCACAGCGTTCCCACCCTTACCCGAGCTGAAATCCTTGAAAATCCCCTTCGAGGGGGAGACCATGAAGGAGGGGGTCTTTTCGTTGGTAAACGGACTCAAACCCTTGTAGTTGGTCCCCGATTTTTTCAGGGTTACAAAGTCAGAGATCACATCGACAATGTCGACCGTGTCGAAAATCCTGTTAACCGTCTCCTGATTAATCATTTAACAATCAGTATATCAAATATTTATTGAATATTTCAACAGTATAAAATTAGTTAAAGTTTAAGAAATAACCTATTTTTGGGACAAACACAATGAAAAGACGACAACATGCTGAGAAAAGGACAGATGTTTTTGGTTTCCGGTATTTTGCTGACCCTCTTGTCGATGGCCGTCACTGCCGGCTATTTTCCTGATCGGAAATGGATCTTTATCGCATCGGATATTGTAATGATCCTTGCAACGATCATGGTGATCTGGGGTGTGGTACTGGTGGCCCGGTCCAAGTTCAGAAAAAAAGAAGAGCGATGAAAAAATTGGTTGTTTTATCCGGAGCAGGGATCAGTGCAGAAAGCGGTATTAAGACTTTTCGAGATATGGGAGGTCTCTGGGAGGAGTATGATGTATCAGAGGTGGCCACTCCTGCGGCATGGGAGAGAAACAGGGAGCTGGTGCTTCGTTTTTATAATGAGAGAAGAAAAGCCCTCCTGTCGGCCCAACCCAATGCAGCACACCTGGCAATTGCTGCCCTCCAAAAAGAGTATGATGTTGATATCATCACCCAGAATGTAGACGATCTGCATGAACGGGCAGGCTCGAAAAATATACTCCACCTGCACGGGGAGCTGCGTAAGGCACGCTGCACAGTGAATGAAAATGAGATTGTTGATATTGATGGGTGGGAACTCAACGAAGGGGATCTTTCGAAAAGCGGTCACCAGCTGCGGCCCCACATCGTCTGGTTTGGTGAGCTTGTTCCAGCCATTGAACAGGCGATCCCCATTGTTCATGCTGCAGATATCCTGCTCATTATTGGCACTTCACTGAATGTATACCCGGCTGCCGGACTGATGAATTATGCGACTACGGGAACACCGGTCTATGTGATCGATCCGGGAGAGCCGCAGGGGATCGGATTTCTGGATGTAACTTTTATTAACAAAACGGCCACGGAAGGGATCAGGGACTTCATCGCAATGATCCGGGCAGAGGAGTGACCCTGTTCATGTACTGTGCGAAGCTGAAAATTATTGTGGTGCAGATAATTAGTCCTTGAAAGAAAACTATGTATTTTTACAAGTGGCTTGTAAGAAGGCTCCATTTTCAAGGGTTATTCCCTTCGGTCATGAGCTCAAAACTTACAGTTTTTCGGTTGCGAAGTCTGGAAATGAGGAGTTTACTAATCGTAAATGACGAATTTCCAGACG
>CAYOVC010000171.1:0-6389 GCA_964407305.1 uncultured Bacteroidaceae bacterium
CGATAGCCCGATTCCTGGCCTTTAACGATGGATAGAAAACCGGCAATAAAAAAGGCTGCGAAAAGAGATGCGATTATTTGCTTCATGGTACAGTTTTTTAAAAAACTAAAGATAGTTTAAAGAACGAATGATAAAAACTATTTTGCAACATGACCGGAAAGTGAGCATATTTACAAGCAATAGCGATCAGACTGCCAGCTTATTGATCATTTCGTGCACTTTTTCGGTATAGGTCCTCGAAACCGGGATCCGGTTCTCATCACGGTTTTGCAGATATAGAAACAAGTTCGTTCCTGAGAGTCTTACCATCCTGACATTTTCAAAATTCACCATGTATGATCTGTGGCAGCGGCAGATGAGGGTGTTTTCCAGCTCTTTCTCCAACCTTTTCATTGTATTTCTTAGCATAATCTTCTTTACCCTCTCCTGGTCCTCGATCAGCACCGTAACATAGTTATCGGTTGATTCGATATATAATACATCTTTAGAATTCAGGGTAAATCGCAGCTTATTTGTTTCATCATAGAAATTGATCATGTTCCTTCTTTGGTATTCAGTAGAGGTAACCCTGGAAAGCTTCTCCAATCGGCGCTTCTGGTCCTTCCATGAATAATAGAGCCAGGAGATTGAATAGGGAATTACCACAACAAAAAAAGTTCCCAACAGCATTTTTATAAAATGCTCGAATGGATTCGAATCATTCTGCAGCATGAAAAAATCCATAGCAGTATAAGTAGCGGCGAGAAGAAATATTTCAAGTATATTCCAAAAAATATAAGCCAGGAAAATGATCCTGGTTTTTCGGGTGATCCTGATGAATAACAATCTGCTCAAGACGATCACCATAATTCCGGAAAGAATATAGAGGCTGGAATAGAGAAAAAGCTCTGCTTTTCCTGCATTGAACCATCCTTCAGCATTGAAAGGAGCATAAATATTTATAAAAACGAGTGCGAAGATGGCGGTAAAGAAAACCTGTCTCAACACATTCGACTGGTTTATCAGATAATCCGGTATTTTTCGCAGAAGGAATTGCATTTTCTTCAAGTACCGCAAAGTTAATCGATTTGCAGAATTGTCAGCTCTGTCCGCCTGTTTTTGGCCCTGCCCTCCTCTGTGGCATTGTCAGCAACCGGCCTGCTACTTCCGTATCCCCTCGCAACCAGGCGGTCAGATTTGACACCTCTGGAGGTGAGGTAATCAACCACCTGCTCAGCCCTTTTCCCGGAAAGCTCGAGGTTATACGCATCTGTTCCTGTGCTATCCGTATGGCCCGAAATTTCAATTTTTACGCCGCTGTTCTGATCAAGAAACTGGTAAATCTTATCCAGTTCTGCAGTGGATCGCTCATTGAGCATATAGGAATCGACATCAAAAAAGATATTGTTCAGAACAACCGATGTTCCTTTGCCTATAGGATCCAACGGTATATCTTTTCGCAGCGGATCGAGTCTGTCATAGCGCCTGCCGATCTCAAAATGGTCTGAATAGAAGAGGTATCCGGGATGGGAAACGTTAAATGCATAGCCGGCTCCTGTGGGCAGGCTGATCAGGTAATCGCCCTCTTCCGGATCTGATACGGCCTCCATCACCACGTTGCCGGTATTGAGTTCAATCAGCTCGAAACGTGCCCCTATCCCTTTCATATTGCGGGAATCGTATACCCTTCCGGTAATGTAAGATACCGGATCGGGTCTTACACCGGGTGGGATATTAAATGTAAAAATATCCGTATCCGTACCTTCCCTCCTGTTGGAGGAATAATAGGCCCTGTCGCCACGGGCATTCACGATCAGACCGATCTCTTCATTGTGTGTGTTGACAGGATATCCCAGATTAACGGGTATGCCCCATGTTCCTTCCTCTTTTTTCCTGGAGCGAAAGATATCTCCTTTTCCCATTCCCGGCCAGCCATCTGAAGAGAAATAGAGGGAGCGCTGATCGGGATGAATAAAGGGAGATTGTTCGGTGCCGGGGGTATTGATGCTGTCACCCAAATTCACCGGTTTGCTCCATGAACCATCTCTCTTTTCCGAAACCCATAGATCATAACCTCCTTTGCCCCCTGGCCTGTTACTTGTAAAGTAGAGGGTCCGTCCATCAGCGGAGATCGCAGGATGCTTATCGCTGTACCACGTATTCACAGGCTCTCCGAGATTCTGTGGTTTGCTCCATTGTCCCTTCGAATCAACCATCGACATATAGATGTCGCACATTCCAAATCCGTCGGGTCTGTCACAAGCAGTAAAATAGATGATTTTACCGTCGGCTGTTACCGATTGGGCACCCTCATTGCCATTTGTATTGACAGGTGGTCCGAGATAGGTTCTGTCAACCCAACGATCGTTTTCTCTTGTTACATAGTAGAAATCCTCCTGCATTTTCAATCTGTCGGGCGGAAGATCGGGGTTTGGGGGTCCGAGCACCGTAAAAAAGAGGGTCTTTTCATCGATTGAAAGTGCGGGCCAATACTCAAACATGTCAGTATTTACAGCCTCTCCCAAATGTTTGGGATTAAAATCAACAGGATTATTCACAGCTTCCAAAGCAAATTCAAGGTTTCTTTCCAGTTTTTCGGCCAGTGCTTCAGATCTCATGTCACTGATAGAATAGCTTTTCCATTGCTTTAGGTGCTCCCTGGATGCAGCATAGTGACCTATACTAAACTCCAGCTCTGCCACTTTCAGGTAGCCATGGGCATAGCCATCGGGATCAATATTTACACCCTGGAGGTAATATTCCGCTGCCTTTTCTATTTCATTCTGATCGAGATAGATCTGTGCAAGCATGAACCAGGCTTCAATGAAGCTTCTGTCTGCTTTCAGTGCTTTTTGGAGATACGACGCTGCCTCCATATCGTCATTAACAGTAAAATGTTCCCTGGCTTTTTCAAAGTTCCTGATCGCTTTTCGGGAAGTTACTGAGTAGGTCTGGGAATGCAGGGAACTTGTGATCATCAGAAGTAAAATCACTGCCAGATAGTTAAAAATGGTGGAAGAGGGATGTCTGTTCGTCATATTCATGCTGAAAAGATAATAAATCTCAGGGAAATATTTTAATTATCCAACCCTGTACAAACAGTGCGCCAAAATCAAGGTATCCGCATATATTTATGCGCCTGCAGGGAGACTGCCCATGCAGGATTATCCTTGACAAATTCAATAACCTGCGGAAGCATCGTCTCTCTTCTGCTCCATTCCGGCTGAAGGTAGAGTTTGCAGCTCTCCCCGACCTGTCCGGAATGCTCAATGGCCCATTCCAAGTCTGTCTCATCTGCAATGATCACCTTCAATTCATCTGCCTTCATGTGAATATCACCCACAGGGGGCATGTTCCTCTTTGGCGAGAGGCAGATCCAGTCCCATATACCGGTTAACTCATAGGCTCCACTCGTTTCAAGATATGTTTCTATCCCATTTTTTTTCAGTAATCCGGTTAACGGATCCATGTTTACCATCAAAGGCTCTCCCCCTGTTACAACGACTGCAGCAGCCGGGAATTGTGACGCTTTTTCAGCAATATCAGCGATATCAACGGGGGGATGCAATGCCGGATCCCACGAGAATTTTGTATCGCACCAACTACAACCCACATCGCAACCACCGATACGAATGAAATAGGCGGCATGTCCGGTATGGTACCCTTCTCCCTGCAACGTGTAAAACTCTTCAACAAGCGGGACCTTCAGACCGTTTTCAAATTTGTCTGCACGATGTTTTTTCCTGATCATTTTATTAGGTGCAAAAATAGGAAACTACCAGGTTAATTGTCACTTTTAGAATGAATAATTTCAACGCAATAAACAGCGGTAAGTTTCAATTACCGGATTTATTTTACGGATAACAGTAAGATCGGCGGATTTTTTCAGATTATAAGTTGCAAAAGATCTGTCAGGAAAATAATTATCGTCTATTCTACAACCTTGTCAAGTCCAAACGCCAAGAGAAACTTTTCTTTGAAATCTATATTGTCATAAATTCCTGTAAATAATTCAGCTCCCGGACCAAAAGCGTATACAGGCACCATGATCCCTGTGTGACCCCCGGTTGTAAATGTAGTCTCAACGGCACGCTTTTCATAGTTCCCGTTGAGCACCACCATTCCACCGGTTTCATGGTCTGCTGTAACGACAACCAATGTCTCGCCGTCCTGCTCCGCAAAATCCATGGCCATTTTTACTGCAGCATCAAAATCGAGCGTTTCTGTAATGACATACTCCTGATCATTGGCGTGCCCCCCCCAGTCGATCTGCGATCCCTCGATCATGATAAAAAAGCCATTTTCGTTCTGACTAAGCAGTTCGAGTGCTTTTTTGGTGGCAAGGGGCAGCATATCTCCCCTGTCATTCAGCATATTGGGATTATGTCCAGGTGCTGTGAACGCTGCCAGTTTTCCAGCTGTATGGTCCATCGCCTCCTGCAGGGTTGTTGTTATGGTGTAGCCCTTTTGCGATAACTCCTCAGTAAGATCCCTTCCATCTGCTCTCTGCGTAAAATGATCGAGTCCGCCACCAATGAACACATCGATATCAGTTTTCAGAAAATCGGCCGCGATCGCTTCATAATCGTTTCGGCTGACCTCATTCGCTATGAAAGAGGCAGGTGTAGCATGGGTGATGGCCGAACTGGATACCAGTCCTGTAGCCATACCATACCGTTCAGCAACTTTAAGAATTGATTCAAGCTCATTCATCGCACTGTCCATTCCGATCATTCCGCTTTTTGTTTTCTTCCCACAGGCCATTGCTGTACCACTGGCGGCACTGTCGGTGATATACCTGTTTATCGAATGCGTCTTCTGCAGTCCGACATGGCTGGCACGCTCAATAGCAAGCGTTCCCCCGTTAACAACATAAGCGGCATGCATTTGCTGGAGCCCCATGCCATCGCCGATAAGAAATATAATATTTTTCGCTGCCGGTTTTTCCGGTTCTGTTGTTCCGCAGGATGAAATAGAAGTAATCGTTCCGGTCAAAATAATCAGCAACGTGAAAAACCTTAATGAATGTTTCATGATGATCGATGTTTTTATCCTTTAATAAAATAGTACATTAAGAGGCAAAATTAACAATTTAAACTATAATCCACTTTAAGAAATCCATAATATGATCCTATTGAAACATAATCCCAATATCGACCATTTCTGATGCTACAACCGGCCTGTCATATGATAAATCACTATGTGGTAAAATGTGCTGTGTTTGCAGTTATAACCATCCCACAGAGGTATTGTTTATTATTAAAAAGTTAAGTTTTGCCAGATAGAGCTAACTACCGGGAAAAAACAGCGTGATTTAGCATTCGGCGAAATCTTAACAATGAATTTTTGTAGTTTTGAAGCGACAAAACCTTTTATCATGGAAACAATTAAAACCGCCCTCACTTCATATGGAATGTCCGGACTTGTTTTCCACGGTCCGCTTTTAAAGGTACATCCAGGCTTTCAGATCACAAAGATCCTGGAATGGTCGGGGAAAAACAGGTCGAAAGGCCATCACCCGGGTGCCCAGGTTGTAACAGACTATGATGCTATCCTGAGGGATAGCAAGATAGAACTGATCATTGTAAACAGCCCAGATCACCTGCATCACGAGATGGCCATCAAAGCCCTGCGTCACGGCAAACACATCGTGGTTGAGAAGCCCTTTACACTTACAACGGAGGAGGCCGACGAAATTATTGCCGAGGCCGATAAACACGGCTTAATGGTTTCGGTATTTCAGAACCGCAGGTGGGATGGTGATTTTCTTAACGTGGAGCAGGTTATTAACGGGGGAACGCTTGGGCGGCTGGTCTCGTTCGAATCGCATTTCGACCGTTTCAGGAATTATATCCAGGATTCATGGAAGGAGCGTAAGCGTCTTGGAGCCGGAACACTGTATAACCTGGGATCGCACATGATCGACCAGGCACTTTGCCTTTTCGGCATGCCCGATTTCCTGTTTGCAGATGTACGTGCACAGCGAACAGGTAGCGAAGTAGACGACAGTTTTGATCTCCTATTGCATTACCCGGAAGTTAAATGTTTCGTAAGGGGCAGTTACCTCGTAAAGGAACAGGGACCGCGCTATATCCTTCACGGCACAGAGGGTAGCTTTCTTAAATGGGGCATCGATCCGCAGGAGGAGGCTCTTAAAGCGGGACAATTGCCGGATTCAAAGGATTGGGGATCTGATATGACGGAGTACTTCGGGGTTCTGCATACTGAGGCAGATGGGAAAGACCACAGGGAGAAAGTTCCGATACTGCCCGGTAACTATATGGCCTATTATGACAATATCTATGCGCACCTGCGACAGGATGCTGAGCTGGCAGTAAAGGCTGAAGAGGCCCGTAACGTGATCAGGTTAATTGAAGCTGCATATAAGAGTGAAAGAGAGGGAGAGGTGA
>CAYOVC010000172.1:0-4728 GCA_964407305.1 uncultured Bacteroidaceae bacterium
CTGAGCAGGCTGGTGAAGAGCGTGGCGAGGTAGAGTCCCGGACTGCTTTTCCCTTTGTCCTTCAGGTTGTTGGAGCGGGCAACCACCCGGGCACCAAAGCCCATCCCGGCGATGTTGATAAAGTAACGCTGCCAGCTTTTGTTGCTCTTGTAGTAGGTTACCATGCCGGCATCCTGGATAAATGTTTTTTGGGTTTTTATCGTTTCGATCGCACCTTCGTAATCGGAAGGCAGGTTGAACATCTTCCCCCAGTCGTTGCCTGTGCCAACGGGGATCATTCCCAGCATCACCTCCGTGGTGGGGATCCGCTTCTGGGCAAACACCCCGTTGATCACCTCGTTCATCGTGCCGTCACCACCCACGACGATGATCCTGCTATACCCTTCTTCAATCTTCTGTCTCGCAAGCATCATCGCATGCAAACGACGGTTCGTAAACAGCGGATCGTAGTTCACACCGTGCTTCGTCAGCAATGTATTGATCTCCGGCCAATCCTTCCCCGCCTTTCCACCCCCGGCAGCAGGGTTGACGACCACCAACCATCTTTTTGATCTCATGGGTTTTTTCGCTAAGCATACAAAGATACATTTTTTGTTTTATAATCGTTATACCTTGCAAAGTGTACCGGTCAATTCCCGGAATTGATACCCGACAGCAATGAGAAGCTGCCCGAATCATAAAATTACCTGCCAGTCAGATCCCCATCGTATCACTTTTGGTGTAAAATCCATTATATTTGCAGTTGGTATAATTGTTGATAAACTGTTAATAAAGTACAAATTGATTGTTTACAATAAAACTTACTGAAGCAGGACAAGCAGGCTGAAAATAGTAACTTTGTTTTCCGTTTTTATTGCAAAAAAGAAAGTATCAGATGGGTAAAGTTATCGCTCTGGCGAATCAAAAGGGTGGGGTTGGCAAGACGACCTCCGCTATTAACCTGGGTGCAAGTCTCTCCATTCTCGACAAGAAGGTGCTCCTGATCGATGCCGATCCGCAGGCCAACGCAACCTCGGGAACCGGGTTTGATATCAAGAAGGTGAAGACCAGTATATATGAGTGCCTGATCGACGATGTCGATCCGAACCGGATCATACTGAACAGTGAGATCAAGGGGTTCGACCTGATCCCTTCCCATATCGACCTGGTGGGTGCAGAGATCGAAATGCTCAACATGCCCGAGCGTGAATACATGTTGAAAAACGTGGTTGAGAAGGTGCGCGACAAATACGATTATATCCTGATCGACTGTTCCCCGTCGCTGGGCCTGATCACCGTCAACGCGCTCACTGCGGCCGACTCTGTGATCATACCTGTTCAGTGTGAGTACTTCGCCCTGGAGGGTCTTGGAAAACTGCTCAACACGATCAATATCATCCAGAAGGGGCTGAACAAGGAGCTTGAAATAGAAGGTTTTCTGCTTACCATGTATGATGCGCGCCTGCGGCTCTCGAACCAGGTGGTGGAGGAGGTGCAAAAGCACTTCCAGCAGATGGTCTTTGAAACCATTGTGCAGCGGAACATCAGGCTGAGCGAGGCTCCCAGCTTTGGCAAGCCGGCGATCCTCTATGATGCCGAATCGAGGGGTGCGGTCAACTACCTGAACCTGGCCCGGGAGTTGCTGCAGAACAACGGGGAGACTGCGTTAAAACAAAAGGATAAAGTATTGGATTCTTAACGATAGATAATGGCAGCAAAGAAAAATGCATTAGGGAGGGGATTAGGCGCCCTGATCGATCAGGGCGGGGAGGAGACCCGTGAGCTGATCAAAATGGCTACATCGGCCAATGAGATTCCCTTGAAAAGTATCGAGGCGAACCCGTTTCAGCCGAGGACCCATTTCGATGAGGAGGCACTTGAGGAGCTGGTGGTATCTATCAGGGAACATGGGATCATACAGCCGCTGACGGTCAGGAAGGTCGAAGAGGACAGGTACCAGCTGATCACCGGTGAGCGAAGGCTGAGAGCCGCTATCAAGGCCGGACTGAAAAAGGTGCCGGCATACATCAGGGAGGCAGAGGATGAGAACATGCTCGAGTTGGCGCTGGTGGAGAACATCCAGCGCGAGGACCTCGATGCGATCGAGGTGGCGATCTCCTACCAACGGTTGATGGAGGAGATCAAACTCACCCAGGAGACACTCGGTGAACGGGTAGGGAAGAAGCGGGCCACGGTAACCAATTACCTCCGGCTGCTGAAGCTCCCGGTCGATATCCAGGCAGGGATCAGGGAGAAGAGGCTATCCATGGGACAGGCACGGGCGCTGCTCGGTGTGGAGGATGAGGAGGTGCAGCTCGAGGCATACCGGCGCACGGTGGAGCAGGGACTCTCTGTGCGACAGGTGGAGGCGCTGGTGAAGAAGCTGAAGCAACGACCTGCCGGTGAAGAGGCGCCTTCAGCCGATGAACCCGATGAATACGAGAACCTGCGCGATCACCTGTCACACTTCTTCGGGGCCACGATCGACTTCAAAAGAAGTAATAAAGGAGCCGGAAAGATCGTTATACCATTTAAGTCGGATGAGGACCTGCAAAGGATCGTTAGCATTCTCGACAAACCCGGTACATGACAAGAAACTATTCCGATATGGACGGAGAAGGGATCAGGAGGATTGTGGGGATGATTCTCCTGTTCGCTTTTATAGGGGTGCGCCTCTGGGCACAGGGGGAGCTGCCGCTGAACGATACGGTGGAGCGCAGCAGCCGGGTTGAGACTGAACGGACGCTGCAGCAGGGCGATCCCCCGGGAAGGTTAAGGCCCGGCAGCGGGATGGGTATGCAGCCCGATACGTTGCGGGCCGACAGCACCAGGGAGGTGCCGGAGTGGCAAAGAAGGGAGGGGATCGATCATTCTCCGAAGAGGGCGATGTTCTACTCGCTGGCGCTGCCCGGACTCGGTCAGGCCTATAACAAGAAATACTTCAAGATACCGATTGTATACGGCGCCCTGGCAGGTGTGGGGTACTGGATCTACTTTAACACGCAGGGGTACCGGCAGGCGAGCCTGAATTATTCCAATGATCCGAGTAACTTTAATGAGACCTACCTGCGGTTATGGCGCAGACAACTGGAGCTGAGCTATATTACTTTGGTGGGCACTTATGCCCTCCAGGTGCTCGATGCGTATGTCGATGCATACCTTTTTTACTGGGATGTGAGTCCCGACCTGGCGATCAGGGTGGAACCGACAGTGGAGCCACTCTACCTGCCCGTTGGTCAGGCTGTCGGCAATTACGGAATATCCTGCAAATTAACATTTTAGGAGATAAGAACGATGAAGAGGAGCATGCTTGTACCGGTGCTGCCGGTTGTTTTGATGATCGCTTTGACACCGGCCCGGGTTGCCGGACAGGACAGGATCGGACCTGTTCCAACTGAGGTTGCCGGACAGGACACGATCGAAACTTTTTCAGTTGATGAGCGGCCGGACATGGGTCGCGAGATTGACGATGAGGCGTATGATTTTCTTTTTGAGCCGAATTTCGACAGCCTGCTGAATGTCTATTATATCAACCGTGCGCTTGAGGCGGTGATCGATGATGAGGCCTTCGGCACGGCCGACACGCTGCTCCCCGACTTTCCCGATTCGGTCTATATTGCAAGGCTTGCAGAACTTCCCTCGGTGATCGATCTGTCGTATAACCGGCTGGTAAAGAATTATATCAACGTATATACAATCAAACGGAGGGAGCAGATGCGGTCGATGCTCGCTGTTTCAGATTACTACTTCCCGATGTTCGAACAGGTGTTCGACCTGTATGGTGTGCCGTATGAGTTGAAGTACCTCGCGGTGATCGAGTCGGCGCTGAACCCGCGTGCGGTATCACGTGCCGGGGCGGTTGGGATCTGGCAGTTCATGTACGGCACCGCGCGGGCGTACGGCCTGCGCATCAACTCCCTGGTGGATGAGCGTCGCGATCCCCTGGCAGCCACCCATGCCGCAGCGAAATTTTTGAGGAGTCTGTATGGGATCTATGGCGACTGGACCATGGCGCTGGCGGCGTATAACTGCGGACCGGGGAACGTGAACAAGGCGATCCGGCGGTCTGGCGGCAAGCGCAATTTCTGGGAGATCTATTACTACCTGCCGCGGGAGACCAGGGGCTATGTGCCGGCATTTATCGCTGCCACCTATGCGATGAACTACCACAGGGAGCACATGCTGCAGCGGATGCCGCTGGAGATCGAACTGCATACCGATACAGTGGTGATCGGCCGGAAGCTGCACCTGATGCAGGTCTCGGAGGTGCTCGGAATACCGGTGAAGCAGCTGCGCGACCTGAATCCGCAGTACAGGTACGATATTGTTCCGGCAACAGCGAAAGAGCTGTACAGTCTCGCGCTGCCATTGTCAAAAACGGGTGCTTTTATTGACCTGCAGGATTCAATTATTGCGTATAAGGACTCTGTTTACCTGCATAACGACAAGCTGCTCGCATCGCCGGTGAGCCGCTCGAGCCTGCAGCCGGCCGACCTGCCGGCTGATAAGTACGATAAGCTGCTGTATACCGTGAAATCGGGCGATAACCCCGGGTTTATTGCCGATTGGTACGATGTGCGGCTGTCGGATCTGCGGTACTGGAACAATATTTCGCGCAACCTGATCAGGAGCGGTCAGAAGCTGGTGATTTTCAAGCCGAAAGGGAGTGGAGAGAGGTATAAGGATGTAAATACGATGACCTTCACAGAGAAACAGGTGTTTGCAGGGCGAATTGCCAGCGGGACCGCA
>CAYOVC010000172.1:4828-6366 GCA_964407305.1 uncultured Bacteroidaceae bacterium
GGAGTAGCTGCAGGCGGTGAAGGGGAGTTTATCACCTATACCGTGCAGCGTGGAGATACGCTATGGGATATTGCCAGGAAGTTTCCGGGGGTGACCGATACGGATATCTCCCGGTGGAACAATCTTTCGAACAGTCACAGGATAAAGCCCGGGCAGACAATCAGGATCAAAAAGATCTAACCCATGAAGCCATTCAGGATCTTCATATTCTTTCTTTTGGTATGCGGGCTGCTGCTTGGACTCTCTTTTATTTTTCCCGATGAAGGATTGCGACTGGGCAGGGAGATGAAGCTGCGGTTTGTCTCTGCCTCTGAGCTGTTTATACCTGATTCATTGTCGTCTGGCTATACCGACAGCCTGATCAGGAATGTGCATGTGGCGGAGGATCCGGAATGGGAGTTCGATACCTCAGGCGCAGTGTTTCAAGATTCCCCGGTTGGGAACCTGTCAGGAGCGGTCCGCGAGGATGCTATTGAACTGTCCGCATACGAACGCGTAAAGCTTGCAATCTATACCGACTCACTGGTCAGGGCCCGGATCAACAACATCCATGGCAGGGTGCATCCGCTTGAGGTATCCGGTCGGGCCATAACCGACCTGGTGCGGTTTTTTAATGCAGCCGCAAAGGCGAAAGAGCAGGGAGCGCTGGTCAGGATCCTCCACTACGGGGATTCGCAGATTGAGAATGACAGGATGACCGCCCTGTTGAGGTACAGGTTTCAGAAGGTGTTTGGCGGATCGGGGTGCGGAATGGTCCCTGCCATACCGCTCTATTCCGGGAATCCTGTGTTCAGGGAGAATTATTCGGGCAACTGGACCAGGTACACCGGGTTTGGGAGACGTGATTCCAGCCTCGGTCATAACAGTTATGGCGTGATGGCCTGCTATACTGCGGTGCCGCCGGCCCGGAAGGGGAGCCTGCCTTCCCTGGAATTTGCGTTTTTGCCCGGGAAGAGGGCGTCACAGTTCAGTACCCTGAAGCTGTTTCTTCATTCGTATGCCGGCAACGGGATGGTGGTTGTGCATTTCAATGATCTTGTTAGTGATACCTTGAGAGACGTCCGCGACGGCTACCAGGAGCATACATTTATACCGGGTTTCAAACCTGAAAAGGTTAAGCTGGAGTTCAGACTGGAAGAGGGGGGAAGGATCTACGGGATCGGTTTTGATCCGGATGCCGGTGTGCAGGTCGACAATATTGCAATGCGTGGGAGCTCCGGACTGGAGTTCAGCAGGTTCGACAGTGAGCTGATGGATACGATGCTCGCAGCCGTGAACCCGGGGATGATCATTATGCAGTTCGGCGGCAATGTAGTGCCTTACATGGGGAATGCTGCATCATACAAGCGGTTTTTCAAGCGCGAGTTGAGGTATATGAAGCGGCTTTGTCCGGATGTTGCGATCATCGTCATCGGTCCGGCCGATATGTCGAGAAAGGAGAATGGCCTGTTCGTGACCTGGGAAACCCTCGAACCGGTGCGCGATGCCCTGCGGGAGGCGGCACTGGAGTCTGATTGTGCCTTCTGGGATATGTACGG
>CAYOVC010000173.1:0-6361 GCA_964407305.1 uncultured Bacteroidaceae bacterium
TTCTGCTCCTTCAGCTCCTTGTAGAGCATGTTCGATACCGGGATCATATCACTTCTGCCGAGGTAGTCGAGGTCGGCGTCGCAAATGATCTTCTGCAGCAGATCTTTCGGCTGCGGCGGCATCTTCGTGGCCATGATCACCTCACAAATCCGATCGATCTCCTCTGCTGTATAGCCGTAGCCCGGCAGCATCTCCCGCGCCATTAAGGCTCCCTCATTCTCGTGGTTGTCATACCCGACCACATGACCGGCATCGTGAAAGAGTCCGGCTGTTTTCAGTATCAATATATCCCTATCATCCAGTCCCTCAGCCCATCCTATAAGCTCTACCTCCGTAACCACATCCACCGTATGCTTCACATTGTGGTAATAGAGATAGGCCGGCAGCTCCTTCTCCAGCTTGTCGAGAATGATCTCCTGCAGGTCGGTGAACTGGATCAGCTTGAACTTGGTTTCAAACATCGCATTGGCCAACAAGCGCGATCCCTCCTCAGAAAACTCCGGCCGCAATCCACGCACCTCGAACATCTCCAGGTCGCCCTTGTACTTCACTGGCAGCTTCCCGTAATATTCACACATAAAAAACTCCTTGATCAGCTCATAGGTCATCACCGAGATCAACACCCTGCCGCTCTCTCCCACTCCCTGCACACGGTGTGCAATATTTACAGTATCGCCTTTTATATCGTAGGTCACCTTCCTCTTTCCCGAAATGGCAGCGGTTACCGGTCCCGTATGAATCCCCAGGCTCATGTTCCAGATCTTCTCCGAGCCCGAGCCGGATCGTACACGAAGATAGGCCTGCATCTCCAGCGCCGCCATCACCACCTGGATCGGGTTGGTGATGTTTTTCACAGGAATTCCGCCGGCCGCCATGTACGTATCGCCGATTGTCCTGATCTTCTGTATCTTATGTTTTTTCAGGATATTATTGAACTCAAACAACACCTCGTCCAGCTGGTCCATCAGCGCCTCAGACTCCATCCCGTCCGTCAGCTTATAGAAACCTTCAATATTGGCAAACAGCACCGTCACCATCTTGAATTTCTCGACAGACGGCTGATCCGCTCCAACCGCTAAATCGTCTCCATCACGCTTCAGCCTCTCATTCTGCGCGGTCAGCTCCTCAATCGCCGTCTGCAACTTCTCATTCTGGTCAATCAGCTCCTGGTTCTGTCTGACAAGCTTCTGTATTCGTTTGAGTAGTTCGTCTTGATGTTGAGACATAAGGTTTAATTCTGAGTAATATTTTTGTTTTCAGGGTCCGAAGGGTAAAGTTAAAAAAGATTCTCAAGTTGCCTAATGTCATTCCTTCAGATGATACTATTATCAGTTTTTCACTGAACAACCCGGTTAAGTTTGTACAACTCTTTGCCCGGTGGGTACAATAATTGATTGAAAAGATGATTTTCGGGAATGAGACCGTATAGGTTGTCGCCAAATCTGTCTCGTACGGTTCAAGTTCTTCTTCTGTCGGCGGTTCCTCTTCGAACATATGATCATCGTCCTCGGGCATAAACTCAGGTTCATAACCACCTGCGAACCAATTTTGAAAAGAGGTACTGGAATAGGCAAACTGCCGGAGATCGGCGAATATGAGGGCCGGAGTCCGGAATGCGGGTTGTGGGTTGCTAGTTGTGGGTTGCGGGTTGTCAGTTGCAGGTTGCGGGTTGTTGGGTTGCGGGTTGTTGGGGAATGATTAAATTTGTGTTGTAACTTTATTTAGAAATATTGTGTCAATTGTGCTGTTATAAACTGAAAATTGAGCATTATGAATGGTATGCGTCTTATAATTCTTCTGTTGCTGGTAAACAGCATGGCGTTTTCGCAGCGCGGACAGGAGAACCGGTTTACCGTGATGTTTTATAACGTCGAGAACCTGTTCGATACGATCGACCATCCCGATTTCGAGGATGAGGAGTTTACGCCCGGTGCCCCGAAATCCTGGAACAGTGAGCGGTACGAAAAGAAGCTGAAGGACCTGGCAAGGGTGATCCTCTCGATTCCGGAGAAGGAGCTGCCGGGGATCATCGGGTTTGCCGAGGTAGAGAATGAGGCGGTGCTGCGTGACCTGGTGAAGCTGCGCGGACTGAGCAGGGCCGGGTATGAAGTGGTTTTGGTGGAAGGAGAGGATCCACGTGGGATCGACTGTGGACTGATCTATCGTCCCGACATGTTTGAATACAAGTTCCACCGGATGGTGCAGGTGGAGGATCTTTCAGGGAAGGAGTACCCGCTGCGGCCGATCCTGCATGTGAGCGGCGACGGACCCGATGGTGCACCGCTGCATATATTTATCAACCACTGGAAATCACGGCGCGGCGGGGTGAAGGAGACGGAGCACCTGCGGGTCTATTCGGGGATCGCGGTGAGAAGGGAGCTCGACAGGCTGATGTCGGTCGAGTCGGAACCGCGTGTGATTGTGATGGGCGACCTGAACGATGAGCCGACCAACAAGAGTGTATATGATGTGCTGCATGCGGGGAACAAGCGGAAGAACATCCTGTTGAACGATATGTACAACCTCCATTATGATGCGCACAACCTTGACATGGGTGGTACACTGAACTACCGGGGCGACTGGCAGATGTATGACCAGATCATTGTCTCCTATTCGTTACTGAACCGGGAGGGAAGGCTCTCGGCAACGTTCGATGGCGGAAAGATACTGAAGGAGGAGTGGATGCTGTATCACGGCGAGCGCAACAATGTGAAGGTGCCAAACAGGACCTACGGGGGGGATAACTATTACGGGGGTGTCAGCGACCACTTCCCGGTATATGCAACCTTCACCTGGTGAGCATGGAGTTCAGGCTAACCTCGGAATATGTGCCCACGGGCGATCAGCCGGAGGCGATCCGTCAGCTGGCAGAGGGGTTGAAGCTCGGCGAACAGTACCAGACCCTGCTGGGTGTTACCGGCTCGGGAAAAACCTTCACCGTTGCCAATGTGATCAGCGAGCTCAAACGCCCGGTGCTGGTACTGAGTCACAACAAGACCCTCGCAGCCCAGCTCTACAGCGAGTTCAAGCAGTTTTTCCCGGAGAACGCAGTGGAGTATTTCGTCTCCTACTACGACTACTACCAGCCGGAGGCTTATATGCCGGTGACCGACACCTACATTGAAAAGGACCTCTCGATTAACGAGGAGATCGAGAAGCTGCGGCTCAGCACCACCTCTTCACTACTGTCGGGACGCAGGGATGTGATCGTGGTATCGTCGGTATCGTGCCTCTACGGGATCGGCAACCCGGAGGATTTTCACAGTACGAAGATCACCGTGCAGCAGGGCCGGATGATCAGCCGTAACGTGTTGCTGAGGAAGCTGGTGGACAGTCTCTATTCGAGAAACGAGGTAGATTTCAAGCCGGGCACCTTCAGGGTGCGTGGCGATACGGTGGATGTGCACCTCGCCTACAGTGACACAGGCTACAGGCTGGAGTTCTGGGGTGATGAGATCGAAGCGATCAAGTCGTTTGATCCTGTTTCGGGCCATATTTTGGAGAAGCATGAGGAGGTGACGATCTTCCCTGCGAACATTTTTGTCACCACGCCTGTGCGGATCAAGCAGGCGATCAACCAGATACAGGATGACATGATGAAGCAGGTTGAGTTTTTCAAGGCGAACGGCCGGTTTATAGAGGCGCAGCGCATTGAGGAGCGGGTAACGTACGATTTGGAGATGATCCGCGAGCTGGGGTATTGTCCGGGCATCGAGAACTACTCCAGGTATTTTGACGGCCGGGCAGCCGGAACGCGGCCGTTTTGTCTGCTCGATTATTTCCCGCAGGATTTTATCACGGTGATTGACGAGAGCCATGTGACCATACCACAGATCCATGCGATGTATGGCGGTGACCATGCGCGGAAGAAAAACCTGGTGGAGTATGGGTTCCGCCTGCCGGCAGCAGTCGACAACCGTCCGCTGAAATTCAATGAGTTCGAGGAGATCACTGACAGCACGATGTTTGTGTCGGCCACGCCGGCTGATTTTGAACTGGAGAAGTGTGGCGGCATCTATGTGGAGCAGGTGATCAGGCCGACCGGACTCCTCGACCCGGTAATTGAGGTAAGGCCGAGCCTGAACCAGATCGACCACCTGACGGGAGAGATCAACAAGCGGGTGGCAGGCGGTGAGCGGGTGCTGGTGACTACCTTGACAAAAAGGATGGCCGAGGAGTTGTCGGCCTACCTGGTAAAGCTGAACATCAAGACGGCATATATCCATTCGGATGTTGACACGCTCGACCGGGTGGAGATACTGGATAATTTAAGAAGGGGGAAGTTCGATGTGCTGGTGGGAGTGAACCTGCTTCGCGAGGGACTCGACCTGCCTGAGGTGTCGCTCGTGGCGATCCTGGATGCCGATAAGGAGGGGTTCCTGCGGTCGGAGCGGTCGCTCACGCAGACGGCAGGAAGGGCTGCGCGGCATCTGCACGGGAAGGTGATCATGTATGCGGATAAGGTGACACAGTCGATGCAAAAGACAATCGACGAGACCAACCGGCGGCGGGAGAAGCAGCTGAAATATAATGAGGAGCATGACATCACCCCTGCACAGATCTTCAAATCGAATGTATCGCTGTTCGAGCAGAACCGCGAGCTGCTGGCACGGTCGGGCGCCTACGCTGATCAGGCCAGGGCGGACATAGCGGCCGATCCCGTGGTACAGTACATGAACCGGGAGGGGTTGGAGAAGGCGGTTGACAATGCCAGGAAGAGGATGGAGAAGGCTGCCCAGGAGCTTGATTTTATCGAGGCAGCACGGTTCAGGGACGAGATGTACGCCTACCAGGAGAAGCTAAAGGGGCTGCCGGAAGAGTAGCCCTGTGCGGACTTTACAGGCTTCTGATTTTAATGGGCGTTCCCCCTCCCCCGAAAAAAACAAAGCCGCAGAGCATACACCCTGCGGCCTTGAGTCAGTTCAATCAAATATGTTACCCCAGATAGGTCTTTAATAGCTTGCTTCTTGAAGTGTGTCTCAATCTTCTGATCGCTTTTTCCTTGATCTGGCGCACCCTTTCACGGGTGAGGCCAAACCGTTCGCCGATCTCTTCAAGTGTCATTTCCTGACAAGCAATTCCAAAAAAGAGCTTGATGATATCCCGTTCCCGTTCTGTGAGTGTGGCAAGTGCACGCTCAACCTCCCGGGCAAGGGATTCACTAATCAGGGAGTTGTCTGCATTGGGTGAATCGTTGTTCACCAATACATCGAGCAGACTGTTGTCTTCACCATCAACGAAGGGAGCATCTACAGACACATGACGGCCCGAGACCCTCAGTGTGTCGGAGACTTTTTCCTTTGGTAACTCCAGTGCCTCAGCCAGTTCTTCAGGTGTGGGCGTACGCTCATGTTGCTGCTCGAACTTCGAAAACGCTTTATTGATCTTGTTTAACGAACCAACCTGGTTCAAGGGTAAGCGTACGATTCTCGATTGCTCGGCCAGTGCCTGAAGGATTGACTGGCGGATCCACCACACGGCGTAGGAGATAAACTTGAACCCCCTTGTTTCGTCGAATTTCTCAGCGGCTTTGATCAGTCCCAGGTTCCCCTCATTAATAAGGTCGGGAAGACTAAGTCCCTGGTTCTGGTACTGTTTTGCCACTGAGACAACGAAACGGAGGTTGGCCCTGGTCAGTTTTTCCAGTGCCTGCCTGTCCCCTTTCTTGATCCGCTGCGCCAATTCCACCTCTTCCTCGACAGTGATCAGCTCCTCCTTACCAATCTCTTGTAAATACTTGTCCAACGACGCACTCTCACGATTGGTAATGGATTTAGTGATCTTTAGCTGTCTCATTGATTTTCTCCTTGAAATTTAGAATTGAAAAATAGATATTAAAAATATTAAAATCCCGCAAAGTTACGACCATATTTGTTTATAGTCAATACAAATAACAAAATAAAGAAGACCCTTGCGAAGGCCTTCTTTATCAAAACGAAAATTTCAAATGTTTAGTATCTTCCTACATACCAAAAGCATAGTATGATTTTGATCCGTCTCCATAAACGCCTTCTATAATAACACCACCATCCACATCACTCAGAACGTCGGTTATATCTTTAACGCTATTCACAGGAGTTTTGTTTACTGAAGTGACCACAAATCCTTTTTTGATGCCCACCTTCATAAACTTGCCCGGCTGGAGGGCTGTTACCCTTATACCGCTGTTAATACCCAGTTTTCTCTTTTCCGCATTGCTGAGTGTTTCAAACCTTGCACCGAGGACCTCAATGACCTCATTTGTTTTGACGATGTCGGTGCTCCCTTGCATGTTACGTAAGACAACATCAAATTGTTTCAGGTCACCCTTTCTTTTGAGTATTACCTTCACCTTGTCCTTTGGCCGGAATTTACTGACCTG
>CAYOVC010000174.1:0-6355 GCA_964407305.1 uncultured Bacteroidaceae bacterium
AAGGTGAGAAAGGAAAAGTACTATTCGGGCATAACATTATCCGCACCGGGCTTCTATGCGCCACAAGGCAGATCCATCAGAACTGCACTCAGCGATGTGAACTATATTGATAAAGTGAGCAGTTTCAGATCGGGGAAATACCGGATTAACAATTTCGAAATGGAGGGCTCCGCACTGTACGGACTTTCACGCCTGCTTGGCCATCAAGCCCTTACAATCTGCATTGCTCTCGCAAACCGGATTACGGGTAATTTTATCACAGATTACCAGCCAACTATGATGAATCTCTTGAATGAAACACTCAACCGCATACTCAGAGATGATCAGAATTAACCGGGAGATAGAGGCACTTGTATCATTGCTTGATGACCCTGATACAACGGTTCATATGCCGGTGATTGAAAAATTGGTGGAGCATGGAGAACCCGCGGTGAAGCTTCTTGAATACCGGTGGGAGTTATCGGCAAATAACCTATTGCAGGAGAGAATTGAAAATGTCATTCTTCTCATACAACGTGCCGTCATTCGAAAAGAATTAAAGGACTGGTCAGATTGCAGGGGGGATCAGTTGGTTTATGGTGCATACCTCATTGCAAAATCACACTACCCCGAACTTCTGTTTGCTGAGGTTGAGCGTAAAATCGAAGCGTTGCGGGCACAGATATGGCTCGAGATGAATAACCGGCTAACTGCCATGGAGAAAGTCCGGGTCATCAACCATTTTCTTTTCAGCGTTCATAAATTCAACCGGTCTGTCCGCGGGGTACAGTCGCCACAACTTTTTTTCATCAACCATGTGCTGGATACACGCAAGGGTCTGCCTGTTACACTTTCTGTAATTTATTCAGAGATCGCGGCCCGGCTGGAACTGCCCATCTATTGTGTCGATCTTCCGCATAATTTCCTGGTTTGTTACCAGGATCCGGGATACCTTGATGATCCGGATGGTATCCTTTTCTATATAAACCCCTACAGTCAGGGCACAATTCTCAGCAGGGATGAAGTAAAACATTTTCTAAAACAGCAAAAGATGGAAGTGAATCATGAGTATATGCGGCCCTGCTCCAACATTGAGACCATTGAACGGCTTGCTGACGGATTGCGTTTTGCATACTCTGCCTCACGAATGGATGATAAAGCCGCTTTTATTGGTGAGTTAACGGAGATTCTGAAGAGGGGAAAAAATGATCAGATTCTGTAGTATGACCTGAACCATTTAATAAACGCTGAAATTCCCTCTCGGACAGGGGTTCCGGGCCTGTAATCATAATCATTTACCAATGCTTCCACATCGGCCCATGTTCTTTCAACATCTCCTGGTTGTATTGGCTTCATAATCCTTTCTGCCTTTATTCCTGTAGCCAGTTCAATTTCATGGATAAAATCGAGCAATTTCACCGGGTTGTTATTACCGATATTGTATAACCTGTATGGCGCAGAAGAACTGGACGGATCCGGTGATTCCGGTTTCCAGTTGCTATCGGGAGCAGGTGGCCGGTCAACCATTTTTGATATTCCACCCACGATATCATCAACGTATGTAAAATCCCGTTCCATGGCACCATAATTAAACACCTCGATTGGCTCTCCTTTAAGAATAGCATCGGTAAAGAGGAACAGCGCCATATCGGGTCTTCCCCATGGACCATATACAGTAAAAAAGCGCAAACCGATGGTTGGAATTCCAAAAAGGTGACTGTAGGTATGTGCCATTAACTCATTGCTTTTTTTACTTGCTGCATAAAGACTCACAGGGTGATCGACATTTGACCCGACTTTAAACGGCAAATCGGCATTTAATCCATACACACTGCTGCTGCTGGCATAGATCAGATTCTCAACAGGTATATGCCGGCATGCCTCCAGGACATTTAAAAAACCGGTAATATTGCTACCGATGTATGCTTCCGGATGGGTAAGACTGTATCGTACACCAGCCTGTGCAGCGAGGTTGATCACCACATCAAACTGTTCTTTTTTGAATAGCTCCAAAAGATGCTCCTTATCTTCAAGTTGAAGCTGGATAAAGCGGTATTTCAGATGTTTTGAACTGCTGGTCATCTTTCCATACCCTGATTCGGAAGATAAAACCCCTGAATTTTTAAGGCGATCGTATTTCAGCCTGACATCGTAATAGTCGTTGATCGAATCAAGTCCCACTACTTCGTATCCCAATCCAAGAAGTGTTTCTGCCAGGTGATATCCGATAAAACCGGCGGCACCTGTTACCAATACTTTTTTCACTTTACAACGTATTATTGATCCACATGGGAATCGTTTCAGGCTCTTAAATTAAAAAAAAGATCCCACAGTCGGGCCGTGAGATCTTTATATCCATCTATTTTCCGTTTTTACTTTGCATAATTTACTGCCCGGGTCTCGCGTATAACGGTTATTTTAACCTGCCCGGGATAGGTCATTTCATCCTGAATCTTCTTGGCGATATCGTACGAGAGCGTCTCGGCATCCTTGTCACTTACCTTTTCACTACCAACGATTACGCGTAACTCGCGACCTGCCTGGATCGCATAGGTTTTCATCACGCCCGGATATGAAAGGGCCATGGCCTCAAGATCTTTCAGACGTTTGATGTAAGATTCTACAACTTCCCGGCGTGCTCCGGGCCGCGCACCGGAGATGGCATCACACACCTGCACAATAGGGGCAATAAGCGTGGTCATCTCCGTCTCATCGTGATGGGATCCGATGGCATTGACTACCTCTGGTTTCTCCTTAAACTTTTCAGCCAATTTCATCCCGTATACAGCATGCGGAAGTTCGGGTTCATCATCCGGCACTTTTCCGATATCGTGCAACAGTCCTGCTCGTCTCGCCAGTTTAGGATTCAATCCCAGTTCTGCAGCCATAATTGCAGAGAGGTTGGCCACCTCCCTGGAGTGCTGGAGCAGGTTCTGACCATAGGAAGAGCGGTACTTCATTTTACCAATCAACCTGATCAGCTCCGGATGGAGTCCGTGAATACCCAGATCGATGGCGGTCCGCTTACCGGTCTCCACAAGCTCTTCCTCTATCTGCTTCCTGGTTTTTTCCACTACCTCTTCAATCCTGGCCGGATGGATCCTGCCATCTGTCACAAGCTGGTGGAGTGCCAAACGTGCAATTTCTCTACGTATGGGATCAAATGCAGATAGAATAATGGCTTCAGGTGTATCGTCAACGATTACCTCTACACCGGTTGCTGCTTCCAGGGCTCTGATGTTTCTGCCTTCACGACCAATGATACGGCCCTTCATTTCATCCGAATCAATATGAAATACCGTCACCGCATTTTCAATGGCATTCTCGGCTGCAACACGCTGTATGGTTTCGACAACCACTTTGCGGGCCTCCTGACTTGCGGTCATTTTTGCCTCATCCATGATCTCATTGATGTAGGACATGGCATCGGTCTTGGCCTCCTCCTTCAGAGATTCGACCAGTTGCTTTTTGGCCTCTTCAGCAGACAGTCCCGAAATAGTCTCAAGCTGATCCACCTGTTGCTTATGCATCCTTTCAAGGTCCTCCTTTCGCCGTTCCACCAGGTCAAGTTGAACGCTCAGATTTTCCCTGATTACCTCCAGCTCTTTCTCATTTTCCTGCAGGTCTTCCGATTTTTGAGAGAGCGAATACTCTTTTTGTTTGATCCCGTTTTCACGCTGGGAGAGTTTTCCATCTTTCTCATTGATCATTTTCTCATGATCAGCCTTCAATTGCAAAAATTTCTCTTTTGCCTGGAGCATTTTCCGCTGCTTAATCATTTCAGCCTCCTGCTCCGCTTCTGTTATGATCCTGTTACCTTTCCTTTTGATGGATGTCTGCGTGATCAGATAGGCTGCAACAGACCCGATTAAAAGTCCGCTTACTGCTATAATTATACATCCGGTCATAGGAACCTGTAAGATCATCTTTGTTATCAACAGTTCCATAATTACTCAATTTTTAAACAAAAAAAGCCCGCATATTCCTTCAAGATTTATAAAAACCCCAGTAAAGCATTAATGGAACTGCCGGATCGGATCGAGTTTCCACTGATTCCACTGGGGGGAATACTCCGGCGAACCGAAGTTGTGGCCTGCTCTGGTCGAACCGAGCTTTGCTCCAAATTAATAATTGTTGAGTTTCACAAATGGTTGAAGAAACAATGCGGGCAAATCTTCATATATGTTAAAGAACGCTATTACTCTTCTTTCAGCAAAATATCCAACTCCTCACTTAAAACTTTCAGATCTTCTTCCAAAGATAATACATTTAGTTTAGATTCGCAATCCAAAAGCTGTATTACAAACTGCAAGGCCGCCATCGCAACAAAATCCTGAGCATCTTTATCCGTATACCTCTGCTTATACTTTAAAAGCCTGTCATTAATTAACTTAGCTGCCTTTCTAATCTTCTCCTCTTCTCTGCTGTCTATTTTCAAGGGGTAGAACCGCTCAGCAATCTGAACCTTTATAGCCAGTTTTTCATCCATCTACCCCAGCTTATCTGTTTAAAAGAGCAATACACTTATCAATCTCCCGCACAATTTTATTTATCTGCAACCTGGCTTCCCCCTGCTCACCGTTTCCTGAAACGATTGCCTTTGAAAGCTTCAGCGTATTGTTTTGTTGTTTAAGTTTATTTATCTCTATCTCCTTTTCCCTGATCTTGTCTTCCAAATCTATATTTGCAGATTTCAGCGCTGAAGCAGCAGACCGGTGGTCCTCCAGTTTCTTCGCCAGTAGATTAATTTTATGCTTTAATTCATCTACAATATATAATTGATCGACACTCATTAAACAGAGGTTTAATTATTACAAATATAAGACTGTTTTTGTTAAAAAGAAACCAGAAATATTAAAATTCATCCATTTCAATTCCCTGGTCCCATATAAAAGTTCTCTTTTAACTATTACGCAAAAGGTGCTGGAACGTAAAGATTAACTTTGCATCATCAATTTACTCAAAATAACGACTAGTTCCTGAACAATTTGACAACCCGGCAGATTCCGTTCAAGATATATTTATATTTTTGCATTTTAATTTTAGATTTCGGATGTTGCATCGGTTTTAACGGGACATCATTTTCACCGGGAATCGTAAATGTCCATTTAGATTTTTTATTTATATGAGATTAATCCTGCTAATTTTTTATTTGAGTTTTTTCTTTTTCACGCTGACCGGTCAGCAAAAAACCGCTTTTATCCCACCGTTGGATATACCGCTTGTACTTTCGGGCAACTTTGGTGAACTGAGATCAAATCATTTTCACTCGGGACTCGATTTTAAGACACAAGGAGTATCGGGACATCCGGTTTACGCTGTAGAATCAGGATTTGTATCAAGGATCAATATACAGCCCGGAGGATATGGAAAGGCGCTCTACATTGAACATCCCAATGGCTATACAACTGTATACGGACATCTTTCCATTTTCAATGAACGTATTGAAAAGCATATCAAAGATATACAATACAGGAGGAGATCCCATGCAGTGAATGTATACCTCAAGCCGGGCGAACTGGCTGTGAATCGGGGTGAGGTGGTGGCACTGTCGGGAAACACCGGCAGTTCAACCGGTCCGCATCTTCATTTCGAGATCAGGAGAACAGCGGGTCAGATTCCTTTAAACGGACTTTTCTACGGATTGCCTGTTCCGGACAGCAGGCCTCCTGAAATTACAAAGCTGGCTATCTATCCTGCCGACGATCAATCGCACGTAATGAATGCAGGTAAACCTTACATTCTTAACCCTAAAAAGAGTGAACAGGGATATTCCATTGATAGAAAAACCCCCTTAAGGATGTCGGGAAAGATCGGATTCGGTATCGAAGTATTTGACTATCTCAATGGGGCCGGCAACAGGTGTGGTGTTTATTCCATCGATCTCAGGGTTGATGGAAAACGTTACTTCTATTCAGAGATGAATGAATTCTCGTTTGCCGAGAGCCGTTATATTAATGCGCATATTGACTACGCGAATAAATTTGAGAACAGGCTTTCGATCCAGCGACTACATAAATTGCCCCACAATGAATTAAGTATAGTTAAACAGATAGAAAATAACGGATTTGTTGAAATCAACGATACCCTTGTCCATGATGTGGTAATAGAGGTTACCGATAGTTACGGGAACGCTTCAGTGCTTCATTTTCCTGTCCGGGGAACAGGCGTTCAGCCGATAATAAAGAAAAAAAACAGCTTTAACGGAAAAATATTGCCTTATAACGGACCGGGAAGTTTTGCCGATAAGAACCTGAGGCTGACCTTTCCGGAATATTGCTTTTATGAGGACGTACATTTCAGTTACAGCCGTAACGGCGGATCAGGGGAATTTCTTTCTGATGTGTTTCATATACACCAGGAATCAACACCGGTT
>CAYOVC010000175.1:0-6342 GCA_964407305.1 uncultured Bacteroidaceae bacterium
GGAACCTGAGCAGGTTCCTTCTTTTAATATTCATCTTCATTAAAGAAAAAATCATCCTTGCTGGGATAGTCGGGCCAGATATCTTCTATGCTCTCATAGATCTCTCCTTCGTCCTCAATCTCCTGCAGGTTTTCGATTACTTCAAGCGGTGCCCCGGAACGGATAGCAAAATCGATCAATTCATCCTTGCTGGCCGGCCAAGGCGCATCTTCAAGTTTTGAAGCTAATTCAAGTGTCCAATACATATTCACAGCAGTTACCGGAACCACCTGGTTCCCCGTTTTACTAAGCCGCAAATATAGAATTTTTTTTTATTAAACCAATTACGGTTTCCAAGGTATTTCGGGAGCACTTGATTTATGAGCTAACATCCTGGATAACAGGAAATAATAATCTGAAAGCCTGTTAAAATATTTTATTATTATCTCCTCAACAGATTCTGCATCGTTCAATTTCAGGATGATCCTTTCGGCCCGCCTGCAAACGGTCCTCGCGACATGAGCCTGGGATGAAGCAACATCACCCCCCGGAAGAATAAAATGATGGAGAGGAGGAAGCGAATGGTCCATCTGATCGATTGAATCCTCAAGGTTCAGAACATCATCTTCTGATATCGAGGGCATATTTTCCGGCAGGTCGTTTCCGTCTGCTGCGATTACAGATGCCGCAGACATCAACCGGTCGAGTATACTCCGTAGCTCTGACTTTATTCTCTCATCGTTTGCAAGGTCCATTAACAATGCAGTATGAGCCATCAGTTCATCCACCGTTCCGTAGGCATCAATTTTCTCGTGGTACTTCGACACCCTTCTTCCTCCAAGAAGCGAGGTCATGCCCTTGTCACCACCCTTGGTATATATGGTTGATTTTTCAATTGCCATTTATCTGTCTGTTTAGACAATTCAACCTGAAGATCGCTTATTTGTTCAATTTTTTTTCTAAATTATTAAACAAAATAGGTGCACTATTTAAGGTTCGACCTCTGGTATACAGGATTACTGTTTATCTCATCTTTTGCAACCTCGCCATCAATCAGTCGTATAATTCTGTGGGCATGCTGTGCGATCTCCTCTTCGTGGGTTACCAGTATGATCGTATTACCCCCGGCATGGATTTCATCCAGCAGTCGCATAATATCAAGTGATGTTTTGGAATCAAGGTTTCCGGTAGGCTCATCAGCCAATATGATGGACGGATTATTGACAAGCGCCCTGGCAGCAGCCACCCGCTGGCGCTGACCGCCCGACAATTCATTGGGCTTGTGATCCATACGGTCGGTAAGCGCAACGCTTTCGATCACCTCCTTTGCACGTTCAGTTCTTACATGTTTACTTACACCGGCATAAACCATTGGTAACATTACATTTTCAAGTGCCGTATACCTTGGAAGAAGATTAAATGTTTGAAAAATAAACCCAATCTCCTGGTTCCTGATTTCAGCCAGCTGGTTATCCTGCATCTGACTCACATCAGTACCATTAAGAATATATGTTCCATTTGTTGGTGTATCCAGGCAACCGATCAGGTTCATCAAAGTTGATTTCCCGGAACCGGATGGTCCCATAATCGCAACATACTCATTGCGTTCAATATTGATTGTAATGGAGCGCAGGGCCCTGACCACAATCGTACCCAGGTAGTAATCCTTCTCAAGGTTGTCCAGTTGAATAATATGATCCATAGTTAAAAATTATGGTACGAATGTAACTAAAATAAGGTAGATTATTCAGTGGAAATATTAAAAAGCCACTTTCAGATGCTGCTTTGCAATTCCGGGCCTTTTGATTAAAATACCTGACCGGAAAAGATCGATAGAAACATCGATACGGGGATTATCGCAGCACTGCATCCATGCTGACTCCATTTCATCCGACCAGTATATATCATCCAGTACAAACATGATCTCTGTAAGGCCTTTATTAAGAAACCGGTTCACTTTTTCAATGGTGGGCCCGTACCTGTGATCCCCATCAATAAAAACGATGGTCCGCTCCCCTGCCCTGCTTACCATCATTTCAAGATGATCTTCGAAATTTCCCAGGTAAAAACCTACCCTATCCGAAAAATGATCCGGAAAATGCCCGACTGCATATGCATGCTTTTCAGGACATCCCTCAATGGTTAATATCCCGGCACCCCCTGTTCCTGCAGCAAGATATCCCGTACTAATCCCCAATCCGGTACCAAACTCAACAACCAATTCCGGCCGGTACCACCTGCAAATTCTAAAAAGCAATGCTCCCTGCTTCTCTGTCACAGAAGCCCGCTTCACCAGTTTCGACACCCTCCTCCTGGTTCCGCAGGGAATACGGCTACCCGCACCATGATCCCGGATTAGCAGGTGGTTATTCACGCTGCCCATTTTACGGTGCCACTTTAGTATCTCACCGGGTACCTTTAACCCAGCCTTGTTAAATATTACGTTCCTGACCAAATCATAAAGAAAGGGACTATGCACCCCACATCCGTTCCTATGGCCCGAAGAACTCAGGTGCCGCAGATATTTTAATGAAATTGATAATATATCAGAACCTGTTTTATTCAAAATCTTAACTTTACAATCGGACAACGAACCGAAAAAGGGTAAAATCAGGTTAAAGATAGTTCAGTGGTACAAAAAACAAGAATTCAATACCTAAAGTTATAATAAACGACGATAATCTAATAAAGTACTTCGAAGCATTGCTTTATAAATTTTTTAACAGACAGGTAAAACCTGAAACTTAACTTCGGAAAAATAACCCGATTGGGATTAGAGATGCAAAACTTTCTGAAACAGGATATACAGTTTCTGCAGGGCGTGGGACCTGCCAGGGGGGATTTGCTCAGGAAGGAGATTAATATTCACACTTATGAGGACCTGATCTACTATTTTCCATATAGGTATATTGATAAAAGCAAGTTTTACAAGGTCAATGAGATCCATCCTGACCTGCCCTATATCCAGATCAGGGGAAAAATCAGGGGATACTCGTCGATTGGCGGTGGCCGGAAAAAGCGCCTGGTTGCTGCTTTTGGAGATGAAACCGGTATGGTAGAGCTGGTCTGGTTCAAAGGAACCAAATGGATCCCCGAAAACTTTCCTCCCGGAAAGGAGATTATTCTATTTGGCAAACCGACGGTCTACAACCGTAAGCTGAACCTGATTCATCCCGAAATGGAGGATCCTGCAAAAATAAAAAAAGTACAATCAAACCTGCAGGCGGTCTACTCCACCACGGAAAAGATGAAAAACAACTACCTCACCTCGAAGGCGATCAGCAAGCTGCAGGCCAACCTCATTCAAAATCTCCCGGCCAGCTTCAATGAGACCCTCCCCTCCTGGCTGCTGCAGAAGCTGAAGCTGGTGACGCTCGACAATGCGCTCAGGCAGATCCATTTCCCGGATTCTGTAACAGACTACAAGAGGGCCGAGCTGAGGCTGAAGTTTGAGGAGCTGTTCTATATACAACTGAATATCCTGCAGAAAAGAACCGTCAGGAAATCAGCATTCACCGGTAATAAATTTACACGGGTGGGTGAACACCTGAATTTATTTTATAAGGAGTATCTGCCCTTTGAATTAACGGGCGCTCAAAAGAGGGTGCTCAGGGAGATTCGTGCCGACCTGGGATCAGGAAAACAGATGAACAGGCTTTTGCAGGGCGACGTGGGAAGCGGGAAAACACTGGTGGCACTGATGTCGATGCTGATTGCCCTCGACAACAGCTACCAGGCCTGCCTGATGGCACCTACGGAGATCCTCGCGATCCAGCATTATAAAAGTATTTCGGGATTCCTGGAGGGTTTGGGCGTAACCATTGAACTACTGACCGGATCGACGAAAAAGCCTGACCGGCAACGGATCCATGCAACCCTGTCGGACGGGTCGCTCAAGATACTGATAGGAACACATGCCCTGCTGGAGGATGTGGTTCAGTTCAACGACCTCGGGTTGGTTGTTATCGATGAACAGCAGCGCTTTGGTGTGGCGCAACGTGCAAAACTTTGGAACAAAGGGAAAATGTTGCCACACATCCTTGTCATGACCGCCACCCCGATTCCGCGGACACTCTCCATGACGCTCTATGGTGACCTGGATATTTCCGTGATCGATGAGTTGCCGCCGGGAAGGAAACCGATTATCACCAGGCACTTTTATGATAACCAGCGGTTGAAGGTGTTTGGCTTCATGAAACAGGAGATCCTGAAAGGCAGGCAGATCTATATCGTCTATCCGCTCATCCGGGAGTCCGAGAAAATGGATTACAAGGATCTTGAAGACGGACTGGAGAGCATTGCCAGGGCATTTCCGCCTCCGGAATACGCGATCAGCGTGGTGCATGGCAAGATGAAGCCGGAGGAGAAAGAGATCGCGATGAACCATTTTGTAGCGGGCAGAACACACATCATGGTGGCCACGACAGTGATTGAGGTAGGTGTCGATGTGCCCAACGCCACAACGATGATCATCGAGAGCGCAGAACGCTTTGGTCTCTCCCAGCTTCACCAGCTGCGGGGCAGGGTCGGCCGGGGTGCCGATCAGTCCTATTGCATCCTGATGTCGGGCTACAAGCTCTCTGAAGATGGTCGAAAACGCATAGAGACCATGGTAGCTACCAACGATGGTTTTGAGATTGCAGAGGTGGACCTGAAACTGCGCGGTCCTGGCGACCTTGAAGGAACCCAGCAGAGTGGTGTTCCCTTCAACCTGAAGATCGCCCACCTGGGCAGGGACCAGCAGATTTTGACGCTGGCAAGGGATGTGGCAGAGAAGATCCTGGAGGAGGATCCTCAGCTGCAGTCCGAAAAAAATGAGATTTTTGCCAGGCACATCAGGAAAGGCTCCCCCAATTTAGTGAACTGGGGGGATATCAGTTAGGAACTGCCAAATAACGATCCTGGGATTTTTTTTATGAAAATCAGGATTTAAGCTTCTTTAACAATTATAGTTTTCCTGCCGGTTTTAAGTTCCCTATATTTCGGATTCGTTAAAATTTTATTCATGAGATTATTATTAACAAAAAAAATCGTTATGCAATTAAGAAACCTGGCAATTATTGCCATCACACTCTCTGTCTTCTGGGGCTGCCAGAACAGGACAGAAAAAGAGGAAAATCAAAATGAGACACAATCACAGTCAGATCCATTTCAGGCAAATCCCGAGCAGCTGAGACAACAGGCAGAGAATATTACCGATGAAGAGTTGGTACAATTTCTGGCTGCCATGGAAAACATGCAGATGATTAATCAGTCTGCACAGCAAGAGATGATTGAAGCTGTTCAGGACGGCGGTATGGAGGTACAGCGATTCAGTGAGATCATGCAATCCCAGCAGGATCCAAACATGCAGTCGGATGCAACCAGTGAAGAGATGGAGCAATATACAGAGGTGAATAAATCGCTGGAAGAGATACAGATCCGCGCCCAGCAGCAAATGGAGGATAAAATTGAAGAAGGCGGACTCTCCTCAGAACGCTACCAGGAAATTGGAGCAATCATTCAATACAGTCCGGAGTTACAGGAAAAGATCCAGACGATGATGAATCCTGCCCAACAATAATCATAGTAATCGCAAGAAATAACAGATGAGGCTACAGGAAGAAATTGAAAATGAATAACTGTACCTGTCAATTGAAGGAAAGGCCGGAAAGATCATTCATCTCTCCGGCTTTTTTTGTATCTCGCCTTAGCGTATACATAATAATGATTGAATAAAAAAGCGTGCAGATTGCAAAGAGAAGCTCCCTGTATTCATTGGCACTATTGTTATGGACAGGAAAGAGGTGGTTGTAATTTATATGTACCAAAGGTAGAGCTATAGTTACTATGATTGTGGCTGCAAGGATCATTAAGTTGGTCCGGTTCTTCTTTACAACAGCGTGAACCAGCAGTGCGATCAGTGGAATATACTGAAGGTGATAAAAGTCAGGCACCAACTGGTTATACTGGTGATAGAAAGGGGTAATGGCAAATGCAGAGATAATGGCAAGATCAGGCGCTTTTATTCCCATACATTTCTCCTTTCTCAGAAACACAAGCACAGCACCAAAAAATACAAAGGCAATGGTAACCCTGTCTACCGCACGATCAAAAAATTTCTTATCAATGTTGTGAAAATTAAATTCATCCTGGTCATTCAACTGAGCAAGACTTTCGGGGGTATCAAAATTGAGGATCCTCTGTCCCCAACTGATCTCCTCCCCTGCTGCCAATAAAAACACCAGGCCTGCAAAGAGAAACAGAACAGTTCTGAGTTTACTGTATTGAAAATATTTATCCCTGGCAGAAATAACAGTGGAGTGCAAGAACAGATAACCGGTAACAGCAAGAAAAACGGCAGTCATATATTCAATCAGCCGG
>CAYOVC010000176.1:0-6339 GCA_964407305.1 uncultured Bacteroidaceae bacterium
GAATGCAAAGAAGACAAGCAGCATCTCCGGGGCTTCCGGCTTTACTTCCGGTGTGTCAGTCCGGGAATCAGATGGGATAGAAATATTTGGTGTTACGGCACCCATCACGACGGCATTACTTTCGTTGCACAAACCCTTGATTTTGCAAACATATAGCCAGGTTGAAAGCGAAACCCATCCGGCGAGAACAAAGACCCCAATGGTTAGGATTTTCATGACACTAATTAAATGACAACTGTTTAGTCTGTCCACTCCGACTCTATCTGACAGGCTCTATTTACTCTATAAAAATAAGCTTCTTTAGCGCTTTTTCTGTTACATAACTTTACATAAAGTTTACATTATTCACAGGTTATCCAGGACCGTTAAACATGTAAATCATGTAACTTTTTGGTATAGTTGTGTAACAGTTAAATAGCCAGAGAGGTCTAACTTTGCTCAATACAATCTAAAAGATCAATTAAATAGATCTGTAATGAAAAAGATTATAATGAGTTTGGCCATGATCCTGAGCGTAATTCTCATATCATCAGGATGTGCTTCCTGGAATAAAACACAAAAAGGTGCAGTTGCAGGAACGGCTGCTGGCGGCGGAATGGGTGCAGTTATTGGAAAAACCACAGGCAATACTGCTCTTGGTGCTATCATCGGAGCCGCTGTTGGTGGTGCTGCAGGTGCTGTAATAGGAAATCAAATGGACAAACAGGCCGAGGAGATACAAAGTAAGGTTCCTGATGCAAAGGTTGAGCGGGTAGGTGAAGGCATTGTAGTGGAGTTCAGTAGTAATATACTGTTTGGATTTGACAAATCAGCTTTATCGTATCAGGCAAAAGAGAACCTCGATAAACTTGTTGTTGTGCTGAATGAATACAACGAAACTGATATTGAATTACAGGGTCATACCGACGATAAAGCATCTTTAAAACACACTGGATTTGGGCTTTCCCTGGGATATAGGTTGTAATTTTGTTTTAGGGTTTAGTTTAGGTTGATCGAAACCGTCTCTGGAAACAGAGACGGTTTTTTTTTGAGGGGACCCCTCCAGATTACATTCTCTCCATGTACCAGTTAAGCGTTTTCTCTATTTTCCTGTACTTGAAAATTGTATTGATAATTTTTTGTAATCTGATAAAGGCAGTTTCACTTTTAACCACATAATCGAAGGCCTGATGATGCATGCAGTCAACAGCAACCTCTATCTTATCCTGGGCCGATAGCATGATCACAGGTATACCTGCATCATATGCTTTTATTTTATCCAATACTTCAATCCCGTTCATCGCATTTTTAACAACACCATCGAGGAGGTAATCCAATATAATAACATCTGGTTTATGGGGCAATGCATCTATACAATCTTCGCCAGTTGTAAAAGCTTCAATTGCAAAATCGGCGTGCTGCATAAACTCTATTTCAAGTGATTTCAGATACACGGCATCATCATCCACCAAAAAAAGCTTAATTCTCATATCTGTGTTCATATCAACTCCTTATTTCAATAATTGATTTTAAAAAATCGTTAAAGTACAATTGCGTATTTCGTCTTCCTTCGTCGGACTGATGAGTTTCACTTCATTCCTGTTGTTCATAATCCTGATTTTTTTATTCTGTCATACTCTACTTTAAGTTCTGCACAAGCATTTGTACATACATTGCTTAACTGCAATATAAGATCAGATAATCCGGTTGCCTGTTGCCGTTCTCTGGCATATTCCTGAACGCTCTTAGCCATATCTTCAAAATCGCTGTTAATGCCCATAATGGTAAAAGAGGGAATCATTTTATGAACTGTTGAATACAATTTTTTCCAATCCTGATCCTTAAAGCTCTTATTCATAGAAATGATTAAGGGAGGGGTCTGATCAAGATAAGCCTCGATCATTTCCATAACAACAATTGGATTTCCCTTTGTTCGTTGAATCAAATCATCCAGATTAATACAGCTGGCTAATTGATTATTAACCTTTGTATTACCTGTGGTTGTCACGCTTTTAGTTAATGCAGGTTTCTTTAAAAGAGATGCGATTTTGCTGTATAACAGTGTTTCATCAATGGGTTTAGCTATATAATCATTCATCCCCACGAGTCTGCACTTTTCCAGATCGACAGTTGTAACATCGGCCGTCAATGCAATGATTGGAATATCAGAATTCATTTCATTCCTGATGTATTCGGTTGCCTCAAATCCATTCATCACCGGCATATGCAAATCCATCAGTATTATATCATAATCACCGTTTTTAAGCATCTCAACGGCAATTTTTCCGTTTTCGGCAATTTCCCTGTGAAAACCAAATTCGTCAAGAAGGGTTTTCATTAAAAGCTGATTCAACAAAATATCCTCAACCACCAGTACTTTAATGTTTTTTAATTCCGGATCTGGTTCCTGCATATCTTCCTCACATTCAGATAAGCTATTTGCTTTCTTAAAACTCAAGGCAAATCTAAAAGTGGTACCAACACCTATCTGACTTTTCACTTCAATTGATCCCCCCTGTGCTTCAACCAGGTTTTTAACTATTGCCAGTCCCAATCCGGTACCACCATACAATCTTGAAGTTTCGCTAGAGGCCTGCTGAAAATTCTCGAAAATATTATCCAGCTTATCTTCAGATATCCCGATACCGGTATCAGCAACAGTAAACTCAATTATTGCATTCTCTTCTTCTTCCTGCATTAAACGGGCACTGACAGTAATACTACCGGTAGTGGTAAACTTTACTGCATTGTCTATAAGATTTAAGATTATCTGGTGCAAACGAACCGGATCTCCAACAAGGACATTCGGTATCTTTTTGTCATATTCCTTAATTAACCGTAAATTTTTTTCCCCGATTTTGGTCTCAAACAGATGAATCATAGCCGATAATGATTTCGGCAATTTAAAAGGGATCTCCTCAAATGTTATTTGTCCTGAATCTACCTTTGCAAGATCGAGAATGTCATTAATGAGGACGATTAATGCATCGCCGCTTATTTTTATTGCTGACAAATATTCTTTTTGTTTTGCTGAGAGGTCTGTCTTTAACAATACTTTGGTAAATCCGATAATAGCATTCATCGGAGTACGGATCTCATGACTCATATTTGACAGGAACTGCTGTTTTGCCTTAACAGCAGTCTCTGCTACCAAAGTTGCCTTCTCAGCCCTGTTTTTGGCCTGTTCGGCATCTTTTGTTGCTATTTCTGCCAAGGCAATGGATTCAGTTAGTTCGGCAGCAATTCTCTTCTGTTCAGTGATATCTCTTGCAACCACTACAACTCCAATAACTTTTCCTGAATCGTCTTTATAAACAGATCCATTGAATAGAACATCTGTTTGTTTGTTATCCTTGATCGTCAGAGGAGAATTTGTCACAAAACCATTTCTATATACATCCTGATATACCTCACGGGCCTTAATAGGTTCCGTAAAGTATCCGAAGAAATCCGTACCAATAATATTTTCCCTGGTATTGCCAATAATGTCTATAGATGCTTTATTCAAGTCGGTAATTTTTCCTTCTGTGCTGATGGTAAACAGGGGATCAAGACTCGCTTCAATCAGACTTCTTGCATATCGGGATTTTACTTTTTTTACTTGTTCCATAGCTATCCGTTTGTTTTCTCTCTCCCCACATCTTCTATCGGGCTCCGCTTTATGTTCTTAAACTTTTTAAAATGAGAGGGTGATAATCCCGTTACTTTTTTGAACTGATTTGATAAATGAGCCACGCTGCTATAATTCATCGCATATGCAATCTCCGTAATGTTTAATTCATCGTAAATCAACAATTCCTTTATCCTCTCAATTTTATGAGAGATCAAAAATTGTTCAATTGTGGTTCCCTGTACTTCTGAGAACAAGTTAGACATATAGGTATAGTCGTAATTAAGCTTCTGGCTCAAATAAACAGACAGTTTTGTTTTAACTGGCTCATTTGAATTGTGAACCATATCGATAATGGTATTTTTCACTCTTTCAATCAATACAGCTCTCTTATCATCCATTAACTCAAGCCCTGTATATTGTAATGCTACCTGTAACTGCTCCCTCTGCTCTCCGGATAAATGTTCCATGATCTCAACTTCTCCGAGATCAACCATAATAAAATGCAGTCCTAAATCATTCAGCACCTCTTTAACCGCATTTTTACAACGGTTACTTACCATAAATTTTATAAAAAGCTTCATATATCTCAGGTCTGTTTTTTACTTTTAAACCAGTACTTTGTCATCCCACAATATACCACTAATTTCTATTATTAACACGGGTGTGAATCATTCTGTCGATTGATGAACAAATTCATGGGCTTATATTTAGAACATTCCGGGGATTATATGAACTGTATTTTCGGTTTCAATGCATTTATCTGTACCTGTTTAGGTTATGAGTATCAGATCGGTTCACAGAAGGTTCGTTATTTCATCAAACGTCAGTTTCAGATATGAAGCAATGGCACAATAATCACTTTTAAGAAATGTTGGAAAGTTACACTGATTGCAAATCTGAAGTGTTTCTTAATTGTCGGAGGGGGATGCATCTGGTGTATTCATCCCAAAACGATTTATACTAGGTACTGGATAATAGTCCTGAGAGCATTTTTTAAAGATCAACAAGTATACTTACCATCTCCTCTTCTGTTTTCCCAAGCTTATAGCTGAGAATCTCCAGCATAATCTTTTCTTTGCCATCGCTGTAGTACAAATCAGCATCGGTAATATCAGGATACTTTTGCTTGAGTTTCTCCTTTTTCTCGTTCCAGTAACCCCTGGTGCCGGAAGTTATCATAATTATGAATTTTTATTTTCGTTATTGGTCCGCTCTTAAAAAAGGAACATAACAATAACTTCCTTAACTTTTTAAGGAAATCGTACAGACATGAACTTTCAGCCTACAAAAAAACTACCAGAATAACGATAATCAGAACCAAAGCACCCGCAGACAGGTACACACCTCCGCCAAGCGTTTTTAACTCGTGTTTAATTGACCTTACCTCTTTGCGCAGATCTTTTTTAGTTGACGCATCCAGCTCTGATTTGTCTATCGCATCAATCTCTTTTAACCTCGATTCCAGGGTTAAAACTTTCGCTGCATCAGTGGACGGTGCCGGGGCGGGTGCGGGTAAAGTATTCGGTGTTGTTTTACTTGGGTCCCCAGGCGAAGTATTTGCCTGCAAAGGAATGAATGTAAGTGACAGAAATGCTGCCATTATACAAAAAACAATTTTTTTCATGATCTTAATTTTTTATTATAAGTGCGTTGATAACCGTTGTACAGCGATAAACCTGTTATCTTAACAAAGGTATGGCCACAACTTCAGGTAATTGTTATATAATGTTCTGATTAAGTTACATTATTTACAGGTTTGACTTTTCCGGTATTTATCAAAACGATCTTTACAAATAACGACGAGAGCAAGTAATTCCGGCAATAAGCTAATTGGCAGTTTACTGGTCGGCAAGAGATATTGGGCTACACTTAAAATAATTAGCTCCGCTGCGCTAGCAAGCCCGGTTATGGACAGAAACTAAATTGCTGAAACGATATGGAGGAGACCGTTGAAAAGCTGTTAATAATGTGCCATTACACAACACCCAGAACATTCCTCCTTTTTTGCTTCAGGTTTTTAAAATGGGATGGGGTAAGCCCCGTCACCTTTTTAAATTGATTGGACAGATGAGCAACACTGCTGTAATGCATTTTATATGCAATTTCAGTAAGATTAAGTTCATCGTAAACAAGAAGCTCTTTTACCCGTTCTATCTTATGTGCTATATAATATTTCTCAATGGTGGTTCCCTTTACTTTTGAAAACAGATTTGACAGGTATGTATAATTATGTTTGAGCTTCTCGCTAAGATGATCTGACAGGTTTATTTTAAGCTGCTGATCATTAATATGGATCAACTCTATGATGGTTGTTTTTATTCTCTCTACAAGAATTGCATTGCTATCATTCATCAATTCAAGCCCCGATTCTCTTAAGGACAGATCCAGCTGCTTCATCTGGGTTTCAGACATCTCCTCCATAATTTCAGCTTCACCCAGGTCTACCATGATGTGGTGCAGACCGAGTTTGTCCAACTCGGTTTTAACCACCATTTTGCACCTGACGCAAACCATATTTTTAATGAAGAGTTTCAAGCGCTGCTGAATAGTTTTTTACTTTGTTACTATCCAAAGATATAACAAATTAAAACACCGTTCAACCTCTGTGAATGACCTGCCAGTCTTTAACTTACATAGCAACAGCAGCTTTGTGTGTCTGATATCCAGTATTCATTGAGCTAAAAAGGTATAAAAGTAGACAAAAAAGAGGCTTACATTTAATCAATGTAAACCCCTTATATTTAGGT
>CAYOVC010000177.1:0-2199 GCA_964407305.1 uncultured Bacteroidaceae bacterium
GTCATTATCTGGATTTGTATAAGTTTTTTTAATATATTCATCACTCAAAGGAAATCCTAACAACATTTCTTCATTTGATACATGCTTTCCATAAGCAATAATATAATCATGAACGGGAGGTATATTTCCCATATTGTTACCGTTTGTTTTCTTTTTCCAGATAATTGTTCCTAAAAAATTCTCCTCCCCAAAAATCTCACTCATCAATAAACGGAGGTTGTGAACTTCATTGTCGTCAATGGAAACAAAGATCACTCCGTCATCTCTAAGCAAATTCCGTGCAAGGAACAGGCGTGGGTAGATCATGTTGAGCCAGTTGGAATGATAATGTCCACTGTCCCGGCTGTTTTTTCGGTACATGCCTTCACGGGTCAGGTAGCCTTCTTCGTCTTTCTCGCCTACACGTTTTAAATAATCCTCTTTACTTTCAGAAAAGCGGTCGGGATAAATAAAGTGGTCGTTTCCCGTATTATAAGGCGGGTCGATGTAGATCATTTTCACTTTGCCGTAGTAACTCTTTTGGAGAACTTTCAGCACTTCCAGATTCTCACCTTCAATAAAAATGTGGCCAGTACCGTCAAAGTTTACGGATTCCTCTTTGGACGGGGTAAGTGTAGCGGTTGTCGGTGACTGCAATATCTTAAAGGCATCACTTTTTCCCGCCCAGTTTAAGACATAACGTTCGTTACTGAATGTAATATCTTCTCCAAGCGTAGCTTTCAGCTTTTCCCAATCCACCTTTCCTTCGTTGATCGCTTCCGGAAAAGATTGTTTCAGCTTTTCGAGTTGAGTTTGTTGTATGTCAAGCGACTTTCCGTCCATGTTATATTTTACTTGTGTTTCAGTTTTAAATCCTTGCAAATATCCTTTAAAACTTCCCCGGGGTCTGCATCAATTGCCAGGGCAATGAGGTAAAGTTCCCTTACCCTTAATTGAGTAGAAGGATTAAGGGTCAGTTCGCTGATCCTTGATTTGCTAATACCGGTTTTCTTGGCAATCTCCGCTTTACTGGCAGATTTTTTAGCCAAATATGTTCCGAGTTCTGTCATGATAATTTCTGATCTTCAAGACCCAAATATAGAGTTTATTATCAATAGTTTCGAAATTGCAAACAATAATTTGAACGAAACCTCAAAAGCATCCAGCATAGTCAAGATTTAAAAACCATTACTAAAGAAAGCAATACTCCGGCATTCCCGGGGTTGCTTATAATAATTCGATAAATTTTGATTGTATTCGCAAATAAAGCGTTAAATATGCGAATTGCCCTTTTCTATTTGCAATCACAGACTACCTCCTAAAACACCATATTCAGGAAGATCGCTGGAGTGAAAGGTACTGCCTCGGCGTAAATGCTGACCGAGGTGAGCTGGTCGGCAGGTACACGCACGAAGTTGGAGTATTTGATGTTCTCGCGGTTAAAGAGGTTGAGCACAGAGGCCCCCGCTTCAAGGGCCATTTTTCCTGCGGTGATCTTCCAGGTGAGTGCCACATCGAACCGGCTGTACGGGAAGCGCTCAGCAGGCTCCTGCACCAGCAGGGTACGCCCGTACACAAATCCCGATCCATATACATAATTGGCCGAGAGGGTGAGCGGATGAAAGTTGAGGATCGCAGCTCCCTTCACCTCGTGCCGCTGGTCGTGCGGTGCCACGCGGTAATCCTCGTCGGGGAAGTACCCGAAATGCTCGAGGCTCTTTCCCGCCGAGTAGCCGAGCCATCCCTCGTGCCGACCGAGCTCCTTCTTCAGGAAGAGGTCGACTCCGTAACTCTTGCCCGTGCCGGTGAACACATCGCGGAAATTCTCCCGTACCAGGTAGACAAACCGGGTGAGTCCGCTCGTGGTTTTGTAGTATGCCTCTGCACCAAAAGCTGCCTTTTTTCCATTGTATGAAATTCCCCCTACGTGGTGAACGCCCTGCAGCACCGGCACCTCGTCATTGTCGGCCAGTGCCCAGAAGTACCGGTAGTTGCCGTAATCGTCGAGCACCGAGGTCTTCGAGATAAACTGTGCGTAGTGTCCCCAGGCGAGGTATCCTTTCCAGTGCTTTGCGGGCCTGTACTCTGCTGAAAAGCGGGGTTGGAGGTGGATCCCCGGCAGCTGCAGCGGTTTGTCGATCCGCACGCCCCCCTCAAGCGTTACCTTTTCACCCACGTTCACCCGGTCCTTGAGAAACCCGCTTGCACGCCTGTCCCGGT
>CAYOVC010000177.1:2299-6335 GCA_964407305.1 uncultured Bacteroidaceae bacterium
GAGGCTGAACGCCTGGTGGTGCCGGCGTATTTCAGGTTGAAATCGCCGAACGTGTAGTCGGGGTAGACATAGATATCGGTCTGCCGGCCGCCCATGATCCTAGGCAGCCTCAGGTCCTCCGGATCGTACAGGTTGTAGTAGGTCCGCCTGAACGCTGCAGTAACCGCACTCCGGTCGTTCACCGGTATGCTTGCCATCCCGTTGAGGGTCATGTTGTTGATGTTCAGGTTCACCCCCGGCTTGTTCCTGTTGCCATCCACCCCCGTGATATTCACGATCCCACCCACACGGTCGCCATACTCCGCGCCATAGCCACCCTTCAGTACCAGGATATCCTTCGCCATGTAAGGGTTCACGGCGCTGATATTGTCGTTAAAATTTTTCATGCCGTAGAGCGTGAAGCCATCGAACATCACCTTGCTCTGTCCCTCGTAGCTTCCCCAGATGATCAGGTCGGACGACTGTTCGCCGGCTGCGAGGATGCCCGGTTGCAGGCGGAGGAAGTTGAACACCGCGTTGTCGCCGTTTCCCGGCAGCTTACGGGCGGTGACCTGGTTCAGCCGTACCTGTCCGGGTGCATCGCCCGTTTCCATGGAGTAGGCCACGGTCTGCCCTTCGATCACCACTTCACTGAGTCCGATCGCTGAAGGTGTGAGAGCGATGTGTGCCTGACCGAGTTGGAGGAGGGTGTCGAGGATATAGTATCCCAGGTAGGAGGCTGTTGTATGAACGGTGGTATCGGCCGCCTCGAAGCTGAATCGGCCGTGCTGGTCGGTGATGAATCCCCCGCCGGGTGTTACCAGGTGGGCGAAGGGGAGCGCTTCACCGCTGTGGCGGTCGGTGATCCGGCCGTGGAAGGTGTAGCGTTCCGGTTTTTGTTTGACAATCAGATAGATATCGCCCTCTTTGTAGTAAGTGAGCGGAAGATCTGTGAGCAGGTGGTTGAGCGCATCGTCGAAGTTGTCGTAGGAGGCGGTGACCGTTATCTTGTAGCGGGCGAGTAGCCGGTCGTTGAAGGAGCACTGGATGTTGTGGTCTGTGATGACCTCATAGAGGAGTTCGCTGAGGGGGGTGTTGTTTGCGCTGAAAGTTATCTGTTGGGCAGGGGAGGGGTTGCAGAGAGAGAGGAGGATGAGTACAGGGAGGAATATATTCCGGATACCGGAAGACAGCCTGCTGGCACGAAGCCATAATCGGGCAGTTACGAAAATGCTATTCCGTAACTTACTGTTTGTCATGAAGTATAACAAATTCGTTGTCTCCCGTTTTTTCATATCTCAGCTCCAGTGGCCGGCAGACAGCGTTCAGCAGTTTCTCCGGATCACCGTTAAACTGCAGGTTCCCTGTGAAGAGCAGTCCGGCCGCTGCTTCCGCATTTATAATTATACCGTACTGCCGCGCGATCTTCCCAAAAACCTCCTGAGCCGGCACAGAGCGGAATGCCTCGTAAGACGCTTTAGTCCCGCTGCTTTCCGCTGCTTCACGGTCGTCGCCTATGAGTGTGATGCTGTACCTGCCGTCTTTATATACGATGACCTGCTCATTGGCGGTAAGGGTTGCAGCGACCTCGCTGCCGGCGCCGGTGACCTTAACAGATCCTTCATAGCAAGCTACCTGGTATATCTCCGGGCGTGCAGTGACCCTGAATGTTGTACCAAGCACCTCAGTTGTCCCTCCTTCGGAGGCTACCGTGAATGTTTTTCCCCTCTGCACGGTGAAGAGCGCCTCGCCATCGAGGTTGATCTCCCGGTTGAACCGCCACCAGAAAGGGTGCCATGAGGCTGTGGAGTTTTCGGCGAGTTCTGCTTTCGACTTGTCGGGGAGGGTAAGGACGAAGATGTCCGTACCTGTTGTTACTGTTTTTGTGTAGTAACGGAGGAACGCGGTGACTGTGAGCAGGAGCGCGATGGAGGCTGCAGCAAGGAGGAGGGGGTGGGATTTGCTGATGCTCCGGTGAAGACCGGTTTCCTGCATATGTTCGGACCCCATCTTCTTCTGCAGCTCTGTCCACGACTCATCCTTCGACCGGGCAAAGGGGATCTCCATGCGTGACAGGATATCACGGCTGAGCTCCTCTTCGGGTTTGTTTGCCATATTTTTTTTTGAGTGCTTCATTCGTTTCTCAGTTCCTTCTTCAAAATTTCGAGAGCGCCTTTCATTCTTTTTTCGACGGCTTTCTGACTGATATTCAGTCGTGCGGCGATCTCGTGGTATTTCAACTCCTCTTTCCTGCTCATCAGGAAGACCACCCGCTGGTTCTCTTTCATCAGTTTGAGGGCCTTTTCATATCTCCCGGCTGTTTCCTGGTACTCCATCTGCTCGTCGGGCGGTGCGGAGGTGAGCTGAAATGTGAAATTGTTCCTGAACGCCTCTTCGACCTTTGATCTCCGGAAGTGGGAAATGAACTCATCGCCGGCGATCTTGTAGAGCAGTGCCCTTTGCTGACCGGGAAGGATGATCTGCTGCTTTTCCCACATCTTCAGGAAGGTTTGCTGGGTGATATCCTCTGCCAGGTCGGCATCGCCGCCCCGGTAGTAGATGTACCTTCTGATCTCGTCGAAGTACTTTTCAAACAGCGCTCTGAATTCTTCCGTGGTCAACACTTAGTTCTGATTAATGCCTGTAAATGTAACGATTTTCAAAGAACCGTAAAATGCAGGACCGGTAAGTTGCCGGTCCTGCAGTTTTCAATCGGATCGGGCCGGTTTCCGTAGCTGAGCCCGGGAAAGCGCTTGTGATCTGCTTTTGGCGTTTGCGATCAGCATCCAGAATCGTGATCTGCAGTTGCCATTGCGACCCTGCGGTCAGCACAGCGATCCCCCGCTACCACCAGCCGTTTTCCCTGTTATAGTTCCTGTTACGGCGTTTGAACTCCTCGCGGAACCTGCCGCTGATGAGTTCGATCTCGGCCGATTCGCCATCCTTGGTTACCACGGCAATATTGTCACACTCCCCGTCGCCAAAGTCGATGTACAGCGTTGCGTCGTTGCGTGTGATCTCCACGGTACCGCTGAGGATGAACCTGCAGGCGCGGTCGTATAGCAGCGGGTCGGTGATGAGCGTGGAGAATTTCGTGTCGCCCTTCACGGTGAGGGAGCTGCTGCCGGAGAGGAGGAAGCTGTCGTCGCCGATTTCAGGGGTGCGGAAGCCGCTGAGCCACTCGCGGGAGTATTCCGCTTCGCGTTCAATAATGATGGAGTCGCGGACCATGATGGACGTGGTCATGCTGAAGGAGATCACCTGGTTGCCATTGTCGTTGACCCCTTCGTTGGTGTAGGTTGCAGTTCTGTTACGCACCCTGTTTCCGACGGTCATATCGATAAACTCAACCGTATAGCTTGCTCCCGGCAGGTGAACGCTGTCGGAGACGGTTACGATGATCGTTCCGGTTTTCTGAACGCCACCGCGGGTTACGCAGTCATCGCCATAGACGATGGTAACCACCTTCGGGAAAGCATCGCCTTCCACCGTTACCTCTGCACATTCGGGAAAGCGTGGTCCGAGGAAGTGCCTGGGAATGGTGAGTTTGCCACCCGGGGGCGGAGTGAATTGCACGGCGAACCGCGCTGCTGAGATCTCCTCTTCGGTGGATTCGAGCGATTTGAGGGCGTCGACCTCCATTTCGGCGACGGTGAGTATCTCTGTATCATTTTCGGGCACATTTTCTGTCCCCTGGAAATCGCAACCTGTGAAGATCAGCATCGCGGCTGCGAACGGTAATAAGAACAATCCTTTTTTCATGGTATAAAAATTTAAGTGAAACAATCGATTTTATACCTGTACCGTTTGAGAACGGTTTTACCCTACTTTTTTACCTGATGCGCTTCAGGTCCCTTTCATTGAAACCATCCTCGCTCGCATTGGTTATTTGCCGGTGGTTGTAGTAGTAAAGGCTGCCTTCAACATCAAAGATCATCTCGAAACATTTGCCGGCAGCTGTCAGTCCGCCCGGACCTACATGATGCAGGAAGAGCGTATTCTGGGGATTTTTAGCCAGCCTTTCCTCCAGACTTTGGATTGTAAGCAATTCGACGTA